>JAGGVB010000049.1 GCA_021158245.1 bacterium
AGGTCTTGAAGATCAGGTAAAGAAGGTTACTGAAGATGTTGAAAAAAAATTGATTCTGCAGGCTCTGGAGAAATGTAATGGCAGCAGGACAAAAGCAGCTGAACTCCTCGGAATCAGCCGTAAGACATTATTCAATAAGATGCATAGATTAAAGATTGAAGGTTAACAGACCCGGCCTGCATTGCATGCTGTTATAAATTCATTTTGTAAAATTTCTCCGTACAACGCATATATCTTTTATAGGGCATAAACTGCATATATCGGGATCTTTTCCGTTAGTGCATTTATTCAGCATTCCTACTCTGCATAAAGCAAAATCATACTTTACCGGATCATCGGGAGAGAAAAATTTCAGAGAATTTGTAATATCAACAGCCATATTCCATCCCGGAGAGGAAAGGGATGTAAGCCCCAGATACCTGCTTACCTTTGAGATGTGAGTGTCCACCGGGATAATCAGCATTGAGGCAGGTATTTCATCCCACAAACCAAGGTCAAGATGATCTTTTCGTACCATCCAGCGAAGGAACATGTTCAACCTTTTACAAGCACTTTTCTTTTCAGGGTCTGTTAAAAAATGTCCCGCTCCTTTTCCTGCAGAGGGGGTTTTATTGTAAAAAGGTGAAGGGTTAAGGTCTCTTATCCTTTTGACAAACCTGGAAAGAGAAGGGCCTATATCATTGTCTTTTCCATTGAATCTGTCCAGAAAGAAATTTTTAATTGAGTCTCTTTCTCTTATCATATGCGCTGTCCATGAAACCAGCAGAGAGATATCTTCAGGTTTGTAAAAACGGTACGAGATGTTGTGGAATTTATCAGGTTCTTTTTCCGGATAATAATTTACAAGAAATTGATATGGTGATTTTCCCATTACAGACAGTACTGCACGGACTGTTTTCTTAATTGCTTTTACATTTCCAAGGGAAAGCATTGCAGTAATAAATCCTGCAGCTTCCCTGTCCTTATCGTTTTTGTACTCTTTTACAATGGAAAGAGGGTCTGTTTCAAGAAATGAATGGTCATATGTATTGTACAGATTGTCAAGAAGATTTTTCAGTTTGTCAATGTCTTTATTAAGCATAATTATTGATCAATAACAGAAGAGTATGTTTGTCCCATTAACTGAGTAATTGTAACAGGGGTATAGCCGCGGTCAGATAAACCTTTTATCATTTTGCCAAGTTCTTTATGAGGGAAATCGTCTTTTCTGTTGGTCCCGAGATGCATCAGAATAATAATTCCGCTGGCGCCGTATTTTGTACCTTTGCCAAAGTTAATAACTTTCTCACAAATCTCATTGGCAGTATGATAAATTGCAGAGTTTTTATCTTCAACCCAGTCCATTGTATCAAGAGTGTATTTCCAGCCCCTGCCTCTTGTCCAGCCAACGTGTCTGTATCCGGCTTGTGCTGCCCAGAGAAGGATCTGATGATTGAATTCTCCATAAGGTGCACGCCATATACGCGCCATATGCCTTCCTGTGAGGTTAAAAAACAGGGAATCTGTTACTGAAAGCTCCAGCCTGATCCTTTTTTTGGTGATTTCAGATAGAGTGTCGTGTCTTCTGTTTGTTGCAAATGTTGTTAAATGCGGGTGAGTAAGAGTATGATTGCCCACTTCATGTCCGCTTTTAACAATTTTCAGTACTGTTTTCGGATATTTTTTGATAAATCTTCCTGTAAGAAAGAATGTGGCTTTAATATTATATTGCTGAAGAGTTCTTAAAATGTCACCTGCTGCATTGTCTTCAGCGCCTGCATCAAAGGTAAATGCAACAGCCTTTTTATCAAGAGGGCCTCTGTTAAAGTCAGATGCAAGATATGAGACAGAAGGAGGTGCGTATGTTAATGTAATTGTCTCAAGGTTCGATATTTTACCGTCGGAAGAAATTGCTCTGATGTCAAGTTTATTGACCCCTCTATGCAGTTTTACGTTTTTAAACTCAAATGTTCCGGTTTTTACAAGTTTTACGTCAACAATATCATTATTTTTAAGCAGGCTTATAATACGCCCTTTTTCAGCTTTACCTTTAACAGTAATTGTGTTTGTAAGCACCATTCCGTCTTTGTTAGGTTTAAATATTTCAGGAGCAGGGATTTGAATCGAATCTGCTGCAGAAGCGGATTTTAATTTACTGTCTATCAACAAGTCGAACTTCTTGTTCAGACTGAAGATAAAGAAGATTGAGCCCGACAGAAGTAATAAGAGTATAATTTCAATAAAAACATGCCGTAATGAGCCGTCTTTTTTTCTCAGAGGAAAGGTGATTACAGACCAGATAGTGCTGAAAATCTGGAAAATAAGCGAGACTGTTTTTGCGCTCAGATCCGTAATCAGACATCTTATACTGCAGTAGAATTTTCCGAAAGAGAATATTGTGCAGTTGTAGCACATACGTTTTTTACAAACAGTGCATTGGTAAGGTGCAACAGTATCAGGATGTTTTTCACAATAGTAAATTTTTTTGGCCATATCGTCTTTCTCCGAAGAAGGTGACGATTAAAAAGTAAGTTATTGTCTTTTTAAAGTCAAGTTTAAATGATTCAGGTTCTGCTTTCCCTTAAAAATTTGCGGCAATATGGCCATTATTATAATCAGTAATATATAAACTATAGTTCAACCCGGGATACAGTAACAAGTTCTTTAATAAAACAACTCCTGTATTCTCGATTTTTAACTGTAAAATACAATAAAAAGCCTTGACATTTTCTTGATATTCATTATATTAAGTATGTCAAAAAATACCGCGGGGTGGAGCAGCTGGTAGCTCGTTGGGCTCATAACCCAAAGGCCGGAGGTTCGAATCCTCTCCCCGCTACAAATGAAACCCCGCAGAGAATGTGGGGTTTTTTAATGGGGGATAATAAATTGTATTATGTTTATGTTTTGTATTCCCAAAGATATGATAAAATTTATATAGGCTATACATCTAACCTGGAAGCAAGGCTTGCATCTCATAATGAGTTGTCAAAAAAAGGTTGGACTGTTAGATATCGTCCATGGAGACTTGTGTATAAGGAGAAGTATTCGAACAAAAAAGATGCAATGCAGCGGGAGAAAGAGTTAAAGAGTCATAGAGGCAGAGATTTCATCCGTTCGTTAATTTGATTAGCCTCGTTGGGCTCATATCCGGCAGCTGCCGGACGGAGGTTCGAATCCTCTCCCCGCTACAAATGAAACCCCGCAGAGAATGTGGGGTTTTTTAATGGGGGAGTGAAGGAATAAGTTGTGGGGCTAAAATTCAGCAAACTTATATCCTTATATCATTGTATTTCTATTCTCGATTTTTTATATTTTACTTGCTTTAATATAAACATCTTACTATATTTTTATAGAAACACCTTCAAAAAGAATAAAAAAATCCATATTTAGTGCAAATTATAATAGTGATAACTGATTTGGGCTATGATTACATCGGGATTTTCGTTTTATGGGGTTTGAATAAAAACTACTTAATCAATAGATAGGATTGGAGGAGTCTCTATTGATTTATGAAAATGCATTATTGCGCAAAGAAATTGCGCAAAAATTGGTTTAAATAAATTTAATTAGACAATATTTTAACATCAATAAAAACCTACATTAAGCTTCTTATTAAATTTTACTAAGAACTGAGAAATTAAAATAATCCTTGACATACAGAGTAAGTTTTATTATCTTAGCGAAAACGATTGTGCAATCCTTAAATACTTTGATAAATTATGAATACAAAACATAATAAAAAAGTTACCTTGAATTTAATTGCAGATGCTGTAAATTTATCTGTCTCAACAGTATCCCGTGTTTTAAATGGCCAAGCTTCCAATCATCGTATAAAAAAAGAAACAGAAGAAACTGTCCTGCGAGTTGCCAAGGAATTAAATTATGAACCGCACTATTTAGCCCGTGGGCTTCGATTGAATAAAACAGATACAATTGGACTGATCATACCTGATATTTCGAACCATTTTTTTTCAGTAATTGGCAGAAGCATTGAAATTGAAGCCCGAAAAAACAACTATTCTATTATGTTATGCGATAGCCAGGAAAATACTGAAGTAGAAATCAATTCAATTAAACTTTTAAAGAGTAAAAAGGTTGATGGTATAATTATCTGCCCTGTTGGTAAAGAAATGGAACATTTGGAAAGATTGTATAAAAGTAAAATACCTTTAGTTGTTATTGATCGTTATTCAAAAGAATTAGATTGTCCTCATGTGGTTTCCGATAATTATACTGGAGCTTTGGAAGCGATTAATTATCTTTTTGATAACGGCCATCGAGTGATTGGTTGTATTCAAGGAATCCCGAATACCTCAGTAAATGAGGAACGAATCAGAGGATTCCGTGATGCATATAAAAAAAATGATATACAATTTGATAATAACTTAATTGTAGGTGATAGTTTTGGAGAAAGAAATGGATATATCAGCACTAAATTATTACTAAACAGAGAAGTACGCCCGACTGCTATTTTTGCTGCAAGTAATTTAATCCTTCTAGGTGCCTTAAGGGCACTATCAGAAGGAAATATCAGAATCCCAGAGGACATTTCAATTATTGCATTTGATGATGAGCTCTATTCAAAATTTTTATCCCCTCCAATAACGACTGTAATCCAGCAAAAAACCGAGATGGGAAATTTAGCAACTAAATTACTGATTGATCAAATAAAATCAAAAGACAGTATTGATAACAAGGGATTTGTTCTTCCTACAAATTTAATTATTCGTAACTCTGTTAAAAGATTAAATTATGATTCCTAATGTGAATTTGTGTGCAACATGGAGACAATAAGTAGTTTTTACAAATAAAAACATCAAGGGCTGTTGGCTGACCTGCTACAGTCTATTAACCAACAGCCCGAGATAAACAAAGCTTTATTTATAAAATAAAACTCTGAGCGTGTAATGAGTAGAAATATATTCATAAAATCAAGTTATTTCTTAAATATATACAATTATTTTATTCCCGATTTAATTTTTTTAATTGTGTTGCTTTATTGTACTACATTCCATTTTAAACCTGGGTAGTTTATTAATAAATATTTTCTTCCAATTGATAATAATTAATAAATAAAACAATTTGTATTATTCAGTAAAATAATTAATAAAAAAGGATTAAGATGATTGTTTTGTAAACTATTAGAAGGAGGTGCCTTAAAAAAATAATGGTAATGCGTGTAGGTTAATTTTCATTAATAGGAGGAAGGTCAAATGAAGAAGAAAGATGGAAACGGAGTAAAATTGATTTTTCTTTTGGTTCTATGCTTCTCTTTTGTTGTGTCTGGATTGTTTGCCGGAACAACGGGTAAGATTGCAGGGAAAGTAGTAGATAAATCAAGTGGTATGCCCTTGGTGGGTGTTAATGTTACTCTTGTCGGTACTATCCTTGGGGCAGCGACGGATGCTGAGGGCGATTTTTTCATCGTAAATGTCCCACCAGGATTATATTCTGTCAAAGCAAGCATTATGGGATATGAAACATTAATCCAAAAAAATATCAAAGTTACGACCGATCATACAACACGAGTTAATTTTTACATTAATGAGAGTGTTGTAAAAGGTAGAGAAGTAACAATAGTCGCAGAAAGACCGATTATAGAAAAAGACGTAACGGGAAGTGGGATGACCATAGATGCAGGTGCTATGAATCGATCTCCAGTAACTCAACTCAACGATGCACTAAGGCAACAGAGCGGAGTTTACTCTACTGGTGAAACTACTTATCTGCGAGGTGGATTATCGACCGAAATAAACTACAATCTGGATGGAGTCTCTCTTAACAGTGGTCTTCTCTCGGATAATTGGCAAAGACTTAACGTTACTTCTATGCAGGAAGTTTCTGTTCTAACCGGTGGTTATAATGCAGAATACGGCCAGGCAATGTCAGGTATTGTGAATGTGGTTTCTAAAGAGGCCTCAACCATTAAAAGAAACATTCACGGTACTGTAAAATACAGCCTCCGTCCTGCTGACCAGTATCACTGGGGTAAGAATATTTACGATCAAAGCTTGTGGAAATATACTAACTACAATCTTGCATACTGGCAAGACAAGTTAACTGATCCAGTGCAATCTGCAGGCTTTGCTCAGTATTTTAAGCGTTTTTATGGCTGGGATGGAAACACTGTTCCAACAGCGGAAC
Source organism: bacterium (assembly GCA_021158245.1). Classification (NCBI taxonomy): domain Bacteria; species bacterium. Next base: position 6,127 of record JAGGVB010000049.1, read on the forward strand.
AACTTCTTTCAACTTATCGTAAACAAATTACACCGAATCCAATTCTTGGTGATTACACCAAACGTCCACAGAATGAGGTCGAAGCCACAATTTACGGATCCCCGATGAGTAAAATGACTTTCCTCCTCTCTGGTCGTTATAAACGAGGCGTTAACATCTGGCCACAAGCGGCAAAATATAACCCTGAATATAATTTGCAGGGAAAACTTACATATTCTTTAGCAGAAAATAAAAAATTGACTTTGGACTTCCTGCGGGGCTACTACAAAAGTTGTACATATACGGAAAGTAACTGGAATAACTTCGAAAGTTCACAGGAAGCCCAATGGCAACCAAATTCTGATGTGCGTAACCCCTATGACGGCCAAGCTTATGCACCTTGGGGTGGATATTGGTTGAAAGGACCCGAGGAAAAAGCTCTAAACATGGCTACTTTAAAATGGCAGCACACATTAAGTCCTGCAACTTTCTATACAATTCAATTTACCTATCTTACAGATGATATGACGGAATTACAGGACTATTCAAAACTTCATACCGATTTATCCACAGTAAGCTGGGGTGATAGCTGGTTTGATCTCGGTGGTAATTTCCGTCTGGAATCCAGACAAATTCAGGTAAATAACTACAGTAAGAGTAGGGTGTTTACAGCCAAAGGCGACCTGCTCAGCCAGATCAGTAAAGCTCATCAAATCAAAACCGGAGCAGAATTCAAACTTTACAATGTCGACTATCAACATTATTATATGGAATTCCCTGCTGGTGATGTCTGGCATCTGGATAATGTATTTAATGGTAAACCAGCAGAAGGAGCCTTCTACATCCAGGATAAAATGGAATATAAAGGATTGGTTCTGAACATAGGGGTGCGCTTAAGTACATTTAACGCCCGGCATGATTACCCAGAAAGTATTTACGATCCTCTTGCTTTTGAGACCTGGAATGGTGGAGATGGAACAAATCCATCTAATACAGCGCCAATTTGGCAATCCTACATGCCGGGTAAAGACTGGTTTGCTGGCCAGATTAAAGATTATCGCAGCTTCTTTGATGGTCATCATCAGGATAAAAACACGGTTAAATCCAGCTGGAAGTTTGCTGTGGCTCCCCGTTTAGGATTATCATTCCCCATTACTGACAACTCAAAGCTCCGTTTCAGCTATGGGCATTTTTATCAGCGACCTTCATGGGCCAAGCTTTTAGGTTTCCCCACGAGCTGGTATGACAGCGACCCATTAGGGTCAGTGAGGATGGACCAATGGCAAGGTTGGTATGGTCATCCAGGACTAACATACGATAGAACTATTCAATATGAACTTGGTTTTGATCAAAACTTATTCAACATGTTCCGCTTTGATTTCACAGCTTACTACAAAGATTCTGATCGCCTAACAAGTTTCTCCCATCAGAGTACTTACAATCAATCCGGAGGAGGTTTTGCACAAACAGGTTGGGGAAATAATATCTATACATCAAGCACCGCACGAAACATTGCTAATGATGGTCATGACAATATTTTTTACACCAATAGTGGCTTTAGAGATGTAAGAGGCATTGAATTCTCTTTAGCGAAACTTTTTAATAGAAGATGGTCTGCAAATCTTACATTTAATTACGGACTCAGTACAGGTGGCGTTACAGGTTACTGGCAATACAGAGAAGATGCCAGCACACCCAACCAACCACAATCTTTTTCCGAAACTAAAGTAACCTGGATAGGTAGTTATGTTTTAAAAGGAAACCTCAACTACGTAACACCCAAAAGTTTTGGATTTGCACGTGATATCAGCATGGGATTATACTATGAGTACTTCGCAGGGCCACAATATACCTACTACCCGGATAGTTACACTGGCCTTCGTGTTCCGAACAATAAACGATGGTTCCCACATCAAAGAACAGATCTAAAAATTGTTAAACGTATACCTCTTGGGAATATGACTCCTGTAATTGGTATAGAAGTATATAATCTGTTCAATAATTTCGATAGAATTCTAATCGGTGGAGACGATCTTAAAAAGTGGGAAGAAAACAAAACAGTTCCCAAAGTTTGGCAATCTGGCGAGGATGATGTATGGTCGTTCTATAACTCTATCAGCAATCCTAAGAGAAGGGTGCTTGTTACAATGAGTCTTGAATTTTAAACAAAATAGTATTTTTTGAAGGAGAAAAACTATGAGAACTAAAATATCCTTGAAAAAAGTAGCTCACGGTTATGGTATTACCACCATTATTTTATTGATAATAATGATGGTTCCATCCCTCTACGGTCAAGACTTCAATTTTAAAGATTTGACTCGTGGAAAGCTCTGGGCGCGCATTTGGAATACTTCTGCGGTTGGGCAACCAACATTAGGTGGTGCAGAATTTTACAAGTTCGACTATCCTGGCCACATGCTTGGTACAGACATGAACGATCATTACGGTATGTGTGAATGGTCAGGTTGGATGGCGTGGGCTAATGTGGATGGTGTCGGAGTTCCTTTCCGCGTTTGCATGGCATACGACCCAAATCCAATGTACATTGCTCCAATAGAAGATACCAAGTTAATTAAAAATTACAATCTGGCTGATCCTACTACCCCAGCTGAAGAAATCATCACAGGTGCAAATTTAATAAAGGAATATGGTGTAGAAATGCACTTTAAAGCTATGGCATGGAGCGCTCCGAAATATGATGACTTTATTATTTATGAATTTATTTTTAGAAATACAGGTAATCATGAAATTACTAATTTTAGGTTTGCTCCAACAGCAGAACTTAGTATTGCTACTCCAATAGTTGGCGGTTGGAATGATGATGACGTGTATGAATGGGATAAAAAACATCAAGCTTTTTATTTTCATGATGGCAGATTATGGAACACTGATAGCGAACCAGTAACTTACTCGTATGGATTAACAAAAAGGGATTTGGGTGATCCTGCTGATCTTGACGCACCAAATGCTATTGACCACGAATTCCAATCCCCACAGTATTTTACCTATTATTGGCTGGATAAACCGACAAAATCGGATCCGAGCGAGCGAGATCACATGAACGTTGTTGATAAAGGCAATTTGAATCAGGAATGGAACCGAGTACAATTAGATCCAATGAACGATGATCCAGAAGTTGATTTTGATCCGGATGATTACATTCTAAGAGCTTTAAAATATGATCAGCCATTACCACCTACAACAGAAGGTGGTCAATCATTATCAGATGTCGCAGCTAATTTAGGATTAACTACGGCTCCACGAACTCTTTATGAACGTCAGATAGACTATTTGTATGAGACTGGCCCTTATGATTTACCACCTGGCGGCGAACTTAAGTTTGTCATGGTAGCTGCAGCCGGAATGATGGATTTCTCCAGAGTTGCTGCTGGTGGCTTAGAAAATGAAGCCCATCTAAAAGATGGTGCTGACAGTTTGTGGGCACACATAGACGCTGCTGAAGAGCTTTACCAAAGAAACTATCAATATCCTCTGCCACCTCCAACTCCAACAGATGGTATGAATACACTTACTATTACTCCAATGTCAGAGGGGCAAATGATTAAAATCCAATGGCCTCCTATCTCAGATGATTATGTTGACCCTGATTATGGTGTCAATGACTTTGCCGGATATCGCGTCTATCGCTCTAATTTCAGGAACGTTGGACCATGGGAACTTATAGCTGATATTCCTAAAGAGCAAGTGACTATGGAAGACGGTATGGTTACATACAATGATAAAGTAATACTTGGCGTAGGTTATTATTATGGAGTCACATCTTACGATACTGGTCACAATGCACCGTGGCCTCCTGACCCATCAATTACCAGCCTTCCCAAATTAGAAAGTGGTCTTGTTAATGCTAATCTTGAACCCGTATATGCAATGTCTGCAACAAGTAATAATCTAAATGATGTACGTGTTTATCCTAATCCTTTCAGACAGCATAGTAAGCTCAGAGGAACAGGTGAGCAATACCGGTTAGAATTCGTTAATATACCTGCTAAATGCACAATTCGTATTTACACATTAGCTGGGGAGCTAGTCAGAACGATAAAACATGATGATGGCAGCGGTAGCGAATCGTGGGGTTCTAAGGCTTTGGCAGATTACCAGGTAAACAGATATTTACAGTATGTAGCTCCGGGAGTTTATCTTTTCCAGGTGGAATCAGAAGTCAAAGGACATAAAGGCGATACTAAAATTGGAAAATTTCTTATCATTAAATAATGCAAACTATGGAGGAACCTAAGATGATAAAGAAAACATTTATCATATTGATTTTACTTGCCATGTTTTTTTGGAGTGGTATAGCATCTATATACGCTCAAGAACGGCAGGACAACGGGATAAACCCCCCTCCGTTTGAGCGAGTAGGGCAAACTGGATGGCAATTTCTTCATCTTCCAACAGTAGCAAGGAATGCTGCCTTAGCGGGTATTAAAAGTGGACTAACCAACAATAATGCATCATCTATTTTCAGTAACCCTGCTAATCTTGTAGATGTAAAAGCTGTTGATGTAACATTCAGCAAACTCAACTATCTTGCAGATATTTCTTACACTACAGTAGCAGTGGTCAAAAATTTTGGAGAATTGGGTGTATTTGGATTAAGTTTTGCCAATTTTGATGTTGGGACCATGTATCGTACTGAAAACGTTTATAATGATGAACTTGGAATTACCCAACGCAGCGGTGACCTTGGTACATTCACAGCAGGTGATATATTAATCGGATTTTCTTACGCTCGTTTGATGACAGACAGGCTTTCTATAGGCGGAAATCTTAGTTACATTCAAGAAAAGCTGGATGACGTAACCAGTAAAAACTTGAATGTTGACTTTGGAATATTTTTTCGTACAGGGTTTCATAGTCTACGTTTGTCAATACTTGCCCGTAATTTAGGCCCTGATAAGAAATTTTTGGGTTTCACAGAACTCTATGGTTTACCGCAGAGTGTTAGAATGCCTATAGATTTTCGGATGGGAATTGCCTATGATCTTCTTGAAGGCATTAATGGTAGCCCGCACAAATTGACTGCTTTTTTTGAAGGAGTTCATCCAAATGATGGACCTGAAAGAATCCACACGGCGTTGGAGTATAACTTCTTGAAAATATTTTCCTTACGAGCGGGATATAAGTTTAATTATGATGAACAGGGGTTGACTTTAGGTGGTGGATTAAATTTCGACATGTCAGGAATAAGGGGCCGCATTGACTACGCCTACTTAGACTTTGGTAGATTGAAATCCGTTCATCTTTTCACTATGGGATTTGGTTTTGGGAAATAATTAGGGCTTCCTAAAAAAAGTCCTGACATATTGAAATAAAAGGAGTTAGAGCTTATAAAAGATGGAATAAGTCTATATATTCTATCAATATATTTTCAAAAAGTTTGGAGCAGAAATGATAAAATAAAATATACAAGTACAAAGCAGCTTTAATAGAAGAATTAAGAACATTTTTTTACTATGGTCTTAATGAAAATAATCAGTGGGCGCGAATTGCATTAATGATACAATGGGATGAATTTGCAAATAGCTATGCAAAAGCAATGCGTGAAGATTTCGGCAGGCCGGTCTTAGATGTCCGTATAGTAATAATAGGAGCTTTAATCATAAAACAAATGAATAGATTTCCGCAAAAAAATGGGCACCTAATAGTTAAGATTAAACTGCCTTTTATGGCAGTGAATTGTATTGGAGATATATTGCCAAGATATGGATGTTTTCGGATGCGGTTATAAAAAATTTTAACGTACAAAAAGATCGGCTGCCGGGCCTGCTAACGATTTTGATAGGTATAATGAAACACCTCTACTTTTTTCAAGGTTGCCAAAAAACTATCGGCGATAGCATTATCCCAGCAGTCACCTTTGCCTGACATGCTCTGGATCATTTCATAGTTTGCATGCTGTTCTTTGAAATCTTTACTGCATACTGAATACTAAGATCAGAATGAAAGATCAATCTCTCTGTAGGATGGAATCTCTCATTTGTATAGTACAGGGTTGCTATAGTTGTTATTGCAGCATTCATACCACTGCTCATTGCCAGCCAGCAACCATGCGGCTATGCAGGTCAATTATCACAGTTAGATAAGGCCAGATGGCCGGAGTGAATATGTAGTTGATTCAGATACGCACACACAATTGGGCTTTTCTATAGTAAAATCATATGCCAGTAAATTTGGCGCCACCGGGTAGTGATGGTTACTGTCTGTGGTAACCATGAATTTTTTCTTACTGACTTAATCCATATGCTTTCATAAGTCGTGCTACTCTGGCTCTGCTTAAGATAAATCCTTCCTTATGCAGCTTGATGGGTAATCCGCGGGCTGCCGTAGCGTCTATGATTTTCTTCGTAGATATACTTTTAAAATGTAGCAAGTTCAGTATTCGCAATGGCATAGAATTTAAATTTGGAGAAGTTAAAAGGAAGTATGATATTGGGGTTGTAAAGGCAAGAACTAATGAGCACAAGTGAAAGTTGGATAGTAGCAGTTCTGTTTGTAATGATCCATGCACATTTGGAGTGTATTCGTTCTTTTTTGTCTCTTTTCGAAGGACTAATAAATTTTAAAATTAAAAAAGGTTGGTTTTTTACTTTAGAAATGCGTTTGAATATTAAATTATTTTTTTAAGGAAGTTCTAAATAACAGGGTAAGGGAATGGAAGTAAAATCGAAAATTAAAATTGTATTTTCCGTACGGAATAAAAACATTCCTGGTTGGCCTTTTATAAGTTATGATTACGATAAAGAGTCGAAAAAAATTATAGAACAACTGGAATTTAAATTCCCCAATATTGAATTTAAACCAGAATACTATTATTCAGAAGAAAAGGCAAAAGAAGGATTTGCAGACAACAAAGAATATGATGGTATTGTTATTTTTAACTTAGCGCACGGCACTGGAGTACCAAGAGCATTTCTAGAAAGAAAAGAAGCTGGTGTTATTGTTGATGGATTATTTGGTGGATCAGGCGACTCCATACGTGCTCATCATAAAATTAAGAAGGAGAAATTACCTGTAATAACTGTATTATCCTCCGATTTTCAAAATGTTGTTGATGCAGTTGAATTGTTAACAGTAAAAAGAAAAATAAACAATTCAAAAGTACTTGTATTTAAAAACTTCGGCCCCATTCCCAAAGAAAAAGAAGAACTCATTAAAGAATCTGTCGGTACGGGCAGTACATGGCAACGGTTTCTTTCTGGCCGTAAAGGCATGGAAGAAAAGTTGAATTTGCTAAAAGAGAGATACGGCGTGGATGTAACTATTGGGACAAAAGATGATCTACTTTCTTATTATAACAATACAGACAATAACAAAGCTACAAAGATTGCGGAGAAATGGATCCAGGAGGCCCAAAGCATTGTGGAACCAACAAAGGATGAAATTCTAAAATCTGCAAGAATGTATCTTGCGCTAAAAACAGCAGTAGAAGACCATAAAGTTGATGCAATTAGTATTGACTGTATTATGATGTATTTTACGGGCCAGCTTAGTGCATATCCTTGTTTAAGTCATTTTCAGATGAATAACGATGGCTTTGTCGGAGTTTGTGAATCGGACCTCGATGCTATTTTGACACAACTGGTAATAAAATACGTAACAGGTAGGCCTGGCTTTGTTTCTGATCCTGTCATTGATACTGCTTCAAATCAAATTATATATGCACATTGTATGGCTTCAAATAAACCTTTAGGTACTAAAGGCCCTGTTGCTCCGTACATCATAAGAAGTCACGCAGAAGACAATAAAGGTGCATCAGTGCAGGTTATCAAACCTCTCGGATATACTGTAACCACCATAAAATTTGATATATTAACAAATTCTATGTCTATCCACAATGGCAAAGCAGTAGGAAATGTAAACAGTCCATTAGCTTGCAGAACAAAACTTGCAGTAGAAGTACCCGATGCACAATTATTATTGGATAACTGGGATACAGATATATTTAGTTGGCATAAGGTAACAGTATATGGAAATTATCGGAAACAATTTATGAATCTTGCTAAGTTGTATAGAATGAATATCTTTGAAGAGGACAAGAAGTAAAAAACACTAATGGCCATATTTTATTGTTTTAGAACAGATTTGCATGAGGAGCCAGAATTTCAATGGGTAAAATTACAGTCGTAGGAAGTTATATAGTAGCACTGGTCATGGACACCGATCGAATTCCAGTGGAAGGCGAAACTGTTATAGGGGAAAATTATCACACTACTCATGGTGGAAAAGGTTCGAACATGGCAGTATGTGCTTCACGTCTTGGAGCTGATGTAGCATTTATGGGTAAAGTTGGTAAGGATTCGTTTGGAGAGGTCTTTGTTTCTTTATTGAAAAGAGAAAAGGTAGATACAAAATCTGTCCTCTACTCAAACCATTTACCGACTGCAGTGGGGTTTATTATTTTCTCTTCTAAAGGCACTAATTCAATAGTTATTGATCCTGCTGCCAATGGTGATTTTCTACCAGAAGATATTGAAGAAAATTGCAATATTATTGAGTCTTCGGATGTAATTGTTTCCCCTTTGGAAATTCCGTTGAAAACAGCTCTTGCTGCAGCTAAAATTACAAAGAATAAAGGTATAAAATCTATTTTAAATCCTGCTCCAGCTTTAGACTTACGTAAAAGTGATTTGAGTAATATTTTTGCTCTAACCCCTAATGAAACTGAAGGAAGAGTATGCCTGGGTCTTGCACCGGATGATCCAATTTCTGATTCTGATTTAGCAAGGGCCTTGTTAAATTTGGATGTAGAGAATGTAATATTAACACTTGGTGCAAAAGGCGTTATATGGGCATCCAATAAAGGTACCTATGCCATCCCAACACTTAAAGTTAAAGTGGTAGATAGCGTTGGCGCCGGAGACGCTTTTAATGCTGGATTAGCTGTGGGCCTTGCCGAAAACAAATCAATGGCTGAAGCTATTGCACTTGGAGTAACAACTGCTGCTCTCTCCACTCAAAAAAGGGAAACAATTGATTCCTATCCATTTCGTGAGGAAGTAAACAGAAATCTTGGAGAAGTTTTAAGTTATATTACTTAAAATGATTACAAGATGAGGAGATATATTAATGGAACTCTTATGGGGATTTTCTTTTGTTTTAGTTGCTGGTTTCTTTCAAGGCACATTTGTACTGCCTATGACGTTAACCAAAAAATGGGAATGGGAACATACATGGGCTACATTTTCATTATTTGGAATGCTTATTTTTAATTGGATTCTCACACTTATTTTTATACCAAATATTTTTTCTGTTTATAGTTCAGTTCCTTCTAAAGACATTGTCATATTAATACTCTTCGGTGCCGGCTGGGGTATCGGTGCCATTCTATTCGGACTCGGCATGGATAAACTTGGTATGGCCTTAGGCTATCCAATTATTATGGGACTTATAGCAAGCCTTGGTGCTTTGATCCCTCTTGCGATATTTTTCCCCAATTCCCTGTTAGCTCCTAAGGGGCTGACTTTACTGGCAGGTACAGTTCTTGTAATCTTAGGAATTATTCTTTGTTCGATTGCTGGTTTACGAAAACAACCAGACAACAAGCTTCAAAGCGACAAAAAATCAAAAGCGTTTACTGCTGGTCTTGTTATAGCCATCTTCGCAGGCATTCTATCTTGTTTCCCTAACGTGGGTATGGCCTTTGGAATAAACTTGATTAATAGAGCTAAAACATTGGGAACCTCCAATACTTTTGCCGGCAATGCAGTGTGGGCACTGTTTTTTACTATCGGTTTCATTGTTAACTTTGGTTATTGTTTATATTTAATGCTCAAACGCAAAAATTTAAATCATTATTTTGCTCACGGGACACAAAATAATATTGGATGGGCTACACTGATGGCAATCATGTGGATTGGAAGTTTTTATTTGTATGGTATGAGTGCTGTAAAATTGGGTAAATGGGGTGTTATAGTTGGTTGGCCATTGTTTATTTCTTTATCTATTGTAGTAGGTAATCTCTGGGGATTATGGAAAGGTGAGTGGAAAGGTGCTCCTCAACATGCCCGTTCATTACTAAATTGGGGGCTTTTGGTTCTTTTATGTGCAATTGTTATCATTGCTGTCAGTAACTCTTTATGAATTATGGATGAATAACTATGAAGAATAATCGTTGGGATATCTTTTTTGCATTTTTTTTACTACTCATTTTTCAAAAAATTAGCTTGGGTCAGAGTGCAAATATGTCAAATATGGTTTTAGTTTCTGCCGGAAAATTTACCATGCATGTAGAATACCGTTGGCGGGAAGGCTTATCTCTTGACTCTTTGATTGCAGATGACCGTGGTATCCGTTATAGTTATACTGAGAAGGTTTATGTTCCAAAATTTTATATTGATAAAACAGAAGTAACCAATGAACAATTTAAGCAGTTTTTAGATGCAACTGGCTATAAACCAAAATGGCCAAAAAATTTCCTCAAAAACTGGCGTAATGGGGTTTACGCAAAGGGTAAAGCAAAACATCCGGTAGTATGGGTTTCTTTAGAGGATGCAAAAGCTTATGCAAAATGGGCTGGCAAACGATTACCCACAGAAATAGAATGGCAAAAAGCTGCCCAGGGAACCGATGGGAGAACATGGCCGTGGGGGAATGTTTTTAATCCTAATAAAGCTAACATGGATTCTCGTGATACCAAGCCTGTTGGGAGTTACCCTGAAGGAGCCAGTCCATATGGCTGTTTGGACATGGTTGGAAATGTTTGGGAATGGACAGATTCCTTTCGGTCAGACGGTTATCACTATTTTTCCTGGATTCGAGGAGGAAGTTATTTTTTAGCAAAGGGAAGCCGCTGGTATATGCAAGGAGGACCAATTACAAACTATCAAAGAACAAAATTCTGGTATATGACACCAGCTTTAAATAGGTCTTCTACTATAGGCTTTCGATGTGTTATGGATGATAAGTAGCACGTTTTTTATTCAATGGATAACTAATGCTTTTATGAAAAACCGTTATCATAAATTTGATTTGGAGACGATGATGTATCGTGTTAGAATTTTGGCAAGGCTATTTTCTTTATATATGATATTTTTCTGCCTTGTTTCATCTAAAGGATATGCCAAAACGAAATTAAGTTTCCTGCCTGACAGGGCCCATGTTAAGAATATTGTCCTTGAAAATGAAACCATGCAATATACGATTTTGCTTGATAGAGGGATTAAACTTTCCAGCGCGAGAGAAAAGGCGACAGGCATTGATTTCTTAAAAGGAAATCAACCTTTAATGTTTATCTCAGTTAGAATGCCTTGGTGGCTTGATGATGTCGGATATCAATTGTTCACCATTAATGATAAAAAATTTGGAGAAAATGTTTCAGTTTCCATCACTCAGAAATCAAGCTATGTGGAAAATCCTCTTATTGTAACACAGACATTCTCCTTAGGCAAAAGTTCAGAATTAATTTGGAAAGTTGAAATGTTAAACTCTGCTATTGGAGGACGAGCTTATCGCTCTCCTCTAACTATTACCAGTAACATATCCTTCCCACTCATGCAAAAAATCAAGGTAGGCAACATCTCGAAAATGCATTACTTAATTCCAACTGAGAGGAGTTTTTTCTGTATAGATTCACCCAAGGATTTTATTTTCTATTTTACAAATGCATCTGATCCCAAAATGCCTATCGACATTTACAATTTAAAGGAGAATAAGGGGATTTATTTTCATGTCATCAAATCAGCCATTCCTCTTGGTTTCTCTGACAAAAAGGATTTTGTTTCAAGAGATTTTTCTTTAACCCAAAAGCCCGGTGAAAAGACAAATATTATTGAATGCCGTATTTTGCCACATCAAGGTGATTGGCATGCAGCTTTTCAGGCATTTAAAAAATACATACGTTCTCATTTTGATTTTACTTACTACAAACGCCCCATACAGAAAAAATATCGTCAACGGTTTGTTTCTCATTTCACATTTCTCTACGGACATGATATATATGTTCCCGAAAGCAATCAATTCAGACTCAATAAATTTCTGGATGAAGGAGAATTAAACTTCGGAGGATATGATTACATGCTTTTATGGCATGACTATCCTCGCGTCGGGCTTGATGATCGAGACCAATTCGATATGTACCAGGATTTACCCGGAGGTTTAGCTGGTTTAAAAAAGATGGTTGATCAAGCTCACGCACGCGGAGTACAGGTTTTTATTCCTTATAAGCCGTGGGATATTATGAAAGGAAGAAAGGATCACTTTGTACAGGAAGCTCGTATAGTAAAAGCTATTGGAGCGGATGGCATATTTTTGGATACAATGAATAAATCTGATAAAGCTTTTCGTGACGCAGTGGATGAAGTAAACCCGAATGTTGTTTTTGTCAGTGAAGGTCGGCCAAATTTGGAGGCTGCCCAGTTGGTTACGGGTAGTTGGAATCAACAGGGAAACGCAAGCAATAAAATGCCAAACGTAGATCTCTTTCGATTTGTTTTTCCTGAACACAATGTTCATAACATTAATCGCGGAGCCAGAAAACGAGATGAACTGATCTACAATGCACTATTTAATGGGACAGGTCTGATTATTTGGGAAGATATTTTTGGTGAGATTAACCGATTCACGTGGACTGAACGTATTCTTATTCATCGTTATAACAGAATTGTTCACGAAAATCGGGATGCTTATTTGACTGAGAATCCAATACCCCTTGTTCCAAACTTACGGAATGATCTTTTCATTAACGCATTTCCAACTGCTGATAAATGTGTTTACCCGGTTTATCAGCTTGGTCGGGAAAAGGTAAGCAGAATATATGACAACCGGTTAATCGGACCATTTATGGAGGTTCGTTACCCTGAAAATTGGCATTATGTGGATGTCTGGAATCAGCAAACAATTCCGACAAAAGAAAAAAACGGTAAGACACTTCTTGTCTTTCCAGAAGAACCTGCTGATGTCATGTCATGCATCATTGGCATGCCACGAAACTTGCAAGTTAAAAAGGATGCTAATACCTTACATATTTCTTCCCTGAACCCAGTTGAAAAGGGTTCAATTCATGTTAATACTGTAAACAATCTGACGATGATGGAAAATCAGGTTGTTGTCCTTCAGGGAAGCAGTGGTGAGATCGACCTATCTCAAATAGACCTAAGGTTTCCCTATAAAATCTTAGTAAAATTAATGCAGGGTGATATCCTAAAAGATGAAGTTATTTTAGACATTGGATGGAAGAAATTTTTTTAACAAAAATATAATAGGAGACAAGTCATGCGTAAACAAATTATCTTTGTTATGTTGTTTGTAATCGCTGCTATTTTTCTTTCATGCGGCAAACAAGAGATTAAAACTATGAAACTTGATGTGCTGCGTGATAAGATCGCCGGGGGTTGGGCAGGAAAGATGATTGGTGTAACTTATGGTGCTCCCACTGAATTTAGAGCAACCGGGAAAACCTACGATGAGGAACTAAACTGGAATGCTAAGCAGGTAAAAGGAGCTTTGAAACAGGATGATCTCTACGTTCAAATGAGCTTTATGATGACAATGGATAAATATAGCATGGATGCTCCAGCAGAAAAATTTGCTAAATCTTTTGCAAATGCTGGCTATCCTCTCTGGTGCGCCAATGTCACAGCGCGTAAAAATTATTTTGATGGTATTATGCCTCCCAAATCTGGTAGTCCAGAATATAACCTCTGGGCTGACGCGATCGATTTCCAAATTGAGGCTGATTACATTGGCTTTATGTGCCCTGCCATGCCACAAACGTCCAATAAAATTTGTAATAAAATCGGTCACATCATGAACTACGGAGATGGAGTTTATGGTGGAATGTTTGTATGTGCACTTTACGCACAGGCTTATTTTGAAAAAGACATTGCTACTATTGTAAAAAATGCACTTAAGGCAATTCCCGCTAAAAGCGAATACGCCCAATGTATTCAAGATGTCATCGATTTGCATGCTAAATATCCAGATAACTGGCGTTCGGCCTGGAAAGAATTTAATGCAAAATGGGGCGATACAGATATCAGTGGACCACTCAATCCCTTTAATATTGACGCAAAAATCAATGGTTCTTTTATAGTTATGGGATTGTTGTACGGTAATGGTGACTTTGGTAAAACTATGGAAATTTCTATCCGATGTGGCCAGGATTCGGATTGTAATCCATCTAATGCTGCTGCTGTTTTAGGGATTCGGGATGGGTATTCAAATATTCCTGATAAATGGAAAAGTGGCATTCCAGAAATTGCTGATTCACTTTTTATTTTCACTGATTACTCCTTTAACAAGGTAGTTGAAAACACACTGAATTACGCCAAAAGAATAGTTTTAGCAAATGGTGGCAAAATAAAAGATGATGTAGTGTATATCAAGGAACAAATTCCTAAAGCACCAAAGAGATTAGAAGTTTCTTTTCCCGGAATTAAGCCTTTGTATCAGGCTGGTGTTGAAGATTCGAACTGGGTTTGGAAAGGTAGTTGGAAAAATGTGGCCAAAGGATGGTTTAATCAAAAAATGAAAGTAAGCGACCAACAAGGCGCTGAAGCCAGTCTTAAATTTAAGGGATCTGGAATTTTGCTCACAGGTAGCTGGGACCGCAACGGAGGCAAAGCTGATATTTATATAGATGGACAGCTAATGCGAACAATTGATACTTATTATTGGGTTGCCAATAGTGGTTATCCAGGAGCTTATCTATATCACGTTTTGAATCTACCGTATGATAATCATACAGTTAGAATTGTAGTGAGCGGCAAAAAAAATCCAAAAGCGACAGGAACTAATATTACATTGGGTGGAGCAGTTATATATGGAACCACTAAATCCTAGGGACAAGTAATATTGAAGCGATTAATTGTAGGAGACAGAAACCATGAAGTACTCTAAAAATAACTTTCGCAATTTGTTAGTATCCTCACTTTTAATTGTTCTATGTTCATTATTTATAGGGGAAAAAGCAGAGGCACAGATTTGGCGTGTATGGTTAAAAGTCAACGCTCAACAAATCTATGGGCCAAAAAGCACCAAGAATGCAGAATTGTGGCAGATAAAAATTAAACAATGGCGTGAGATTGAAAAAGCAAAATTAGCCTATAATGATGCTTATTATACTAGTCAGAACTTCCAATGGGTACAACAAAATTTTATTCAACCACAAATGATGGCTCAAGAACGCACTTTTTATGATCCAGCCACTAATGAATATACAGTAGATAAGTATTTAAAGGAAGTTACGTCTCGATATGGAGGGATCAATAGTATTCTTATTTGGCCAACCTACCCTAACATTGGTATTGACAATAGGAACCAATTCGATTGGATTCGATTAATGCCAGGAGGGTTAAATGGTGTAAGGGATATGGTAAGACAATTCCATAAATATGGGATTAAAGTGTTGCTTCCCTATAATCCATGGGATATAGGGACGAGGAGAGAACCAGTATCTGATCAAACTGCTTTTGCAAAAATTTTGGCTTATACTGAAGCTGATGGAATAAATGGGGATACAACACCAGGTTTGGGGATTTCATGGAGAGCAGAATTTGATAAAACCGGTAGAAGCCTTATTATTGAGCCAGAGCATGAATCTGATGATAAGTATCTTGAATATGACCATATGGGCTGGGCTTATTGGGATTATCCATTTATTCCCACCATTAGCAGACAAAAATGGATAGAACCGAGGCATATGATTCATGTTTGCAATCGTTGGGCTCAAGATCACACAAATGATCTACAATTTGCGTTTTTTAATGGAGTGGGATTTGAAACCTGGCAGAATGTGTGGGGAATTTATAATGGGATGACTCCCCGTGCTGCTGAAACAGTCAAAAGAATCACAAAGACGGAAAAGTTCTTTTATAAATTGCTGACTGGCCCTAATTGGGAACCTCATTACCCTGTTTTAAACCACGGTGTGTTTGCAAGCAAATGGTCAGGGGCACGTCGTATTCTATGGACAATAGTA
Source organism: bacterium (assembly GCA_021158245.1). NCBI lineage: Bacteria > bacterium. The sequence goes on from JAGGVB010000049.1 coordinate 22,043, forward strand.
AATAGGAATGATTTCGATGTGGATGGGAATCAAATTAAGATTGCCTATAAAAAGGGAACAAGATATTTTGATATTTGGCACGGTTCAGAGTTGAAACCAACTATTACGGGAAAGAATGCTGTTTTATCTTTTGGAATTGAACCGAAGGGATTTGGAGCAATCTTAGCTATAGATCATGCTGCAGTAGATCAAAATTTACAGAAGCTTTTATCAGATTTCAAAGAGTTGAGTAAGATAAAATTGATGGATCTTAGTAATGAATGGAAACCTCTTCCACAAAAAATAGTTGAGATTAAACCTACTCTAAGCGCAAAGAAAACACCAAAAGGAATGATAAAAATCCCAGGCACAAAATATGTAATGGAAATCAATGGGATTGAGATTGAAGGTGGTGAGAATCCCGGAGTAGACGTCCAGATGCCCGGTGAAAAAATAGCACGTAGGCACCACAGATTTGTTGTAGATATTCCTGCATTCTTCATTGATAAATATCCAGTAACAAACAGACAATTCAAAAGATTTATGAATGCTACACATTACGCACCATTAGATACTATTAATTTCCTGAAAGACTGGAAGAATGGAGCATATCAAAAAGGATGGGGTAACAAACCAGTTACTTGGGTAGATATTGAAGACGCAAGAGCATATGCAAAATGGGCAGGGAAAAGACTGCCCCACGAATGGGAATGGCAATATGCTGCACAAGGTAAAGATTGCCGTCTCTATCCCTGGGGAAACAATTGGGATGATTCTGCAGTGCCCATTCCAGACAAAGGACACAATTTAAGAGGGCCCGATGATGTGAATGCTCATCCAAAGGGGAAAAGTCTGTTCGGAGTAGAAGATATGGTTGGGAATGTCTGGCAATGGACCGACGAATATGTCGATACCCACACAAAGGCGGCAATTCTTCGTGGCGGGTCTTATTATCAGCCTCAGGGATCATATTGGTACTTCCCTCAGGCTTATAAGCTCAATCAGCACGGCAAATATTTGTTAATGTCGCCGGGACAAAACAGAGCCGGTACTGTGGGATTCCGGTGTGTAAAAGATGCAAAATAACGGAGTGGAAAATATTTTAATATATTGAATCTATATATTCGTCTCCAAAGTGGGGATCAACGAAAAGAAAAACTATTTATTAAGCTACGAGATAATTAATAATGAAGAGGTAACAGTGAAAGTACTAAATAAAATCATTCTGTTTTTTATGATTGTATTTTTCCTTGTCGCTGCCAATTGCCAAAAGAAAGACTCAGGTAAACCCCCCATGATTGCTGGTGCTGATATAGCCATCGCGCAGACTGAATATGGCAAAGTCAGGGGCTATATCCATAATGGCACGTTTGTCTATAAAGGTATTCCCTATGCAAAGGCAGAACGGTTTATGCCTCCTGTAAAACCCGATGCATGGGAAGGAATAAGAAGCTCCCTGTTTTGGGGGCCGGTCTGTCCAATGATGACATCACATTCAATGGAGCTGGATGAAGGGGAATTCTTATTCCAGCATGATTGGGGATATCCGAGCGAAGATTGTCTGCGTTTGAATATCTGGACACCTGGAATAAATGATGAAAAGAAAAGACCCATCATGGTCTGGATTCATGGTGGCGGATATGCCTATGGTTCATCTCAGGAGCTTCCATGCTATGATGGAGAAAGCCTTAGTAAAAAAGGTAATATAGTGCTTGTTTCTGTAAACCACCGCCTAAATGTACTGGGATTCCTGGATCTGTCCGCCTATGGTGAAAAATACAAATTTTCAGCAAACGCAGGTATGATGGATCTTGTAGCAGCGCTGGAATGGATAAGAGATAATATTGCTAATTTCGGCGGCGATCCAAATAATGTTACGATATTTGGGCAATCAGGCGGTGGCGGTAAGGTAGCTACCTTGTTAAGCGCACCTTCCGCCAAAGGTCTTTTCCACAAAGCCATTATTGAAAGTGGTTGGAATCCAGAATATCAGAGACAGGAAATAAGCCGGCGAATTGGCAGGGCTGTTGTTCAGGAGCTGGGTTTACAACCTTCACAAATAAACTCCATTCAGAAGATGCCCTATGCAGAACTTGCAGCTGCGACACAGCGGGCATTGAAAAAAATCAGGGAACAACTTACTGCAGAAGGTAATGAGCCTAAGGGATATAGCTTCGGCTTAATTCCTACTCTGGATGGTAATTTCTTGCCTTATGAGCAGAGCGATCCGAGAGCACTTTCTCTATCAAAAGATGTGCCTCTTATTATTGGTACTACTAAAAACGAGTTTATCACTTCAGCTTGGGTTGCACCTCGTATGAGAAATGCTCCCTTAGATAGTGTTAAAAGTTTCATTCAAAAGAAATATGGTGATAAAGCAGATGCCTACATTGAAGCAGTAAAGCAGGCTTTTCCCAAGGATACCAGGCCAACAGATTTAATAGATGTTGATATCATGTTCCGGCGGAGTGCTGTTAACTATGCAAATTTAAAAACATCTAACAGCAATGCACCTGTTTTTATGTACCTGTTCACCTGGCAATCCCCTGTCTTTGATGGGGATTACAAAGCAATTCATTGTATGGAGTTGCCTTTTGTATTCAATAATATCGGCCTTTGGGAGGAAATAACTGGAGGTGGAGAGGATGCTTATGCACTTGCAGACAAAATGAGTCAGGCATGGATAAACTTTGCCTGTTATGGTGATCCAAACCATAGAGGATTGCCAGAGTGGCAACCGTATACCAAGGAGAACGGCGCTACCATGTTCTTTGATAATGAATGTGTTGTACGCCATCACCATGATAAAGTACTCTTGAAGGTCACCGTCAGGGAATAATTGATAGTCAATAATGACGGGAAGAATGAATTGAAGTGAGATGTGTGCCATTGTTGCCATCCATTTCTGTTGGGTGATGAAGCGGGGTGTAGGGTTTGATTGGCTGAATGGTACACATTTATATCATGTATTACATTTAGAGCACGGTAAGCGTAGTATCCGTATAGTAATAAATGGCAAGAAGAATCATAAAACCTTCGGGACGGAATTAAAAATTCCCCTGGTGATTGTTTATATATGCAAATAATGTGATTAGTGCTTTGCCAACCACATTATTTTGGATAATAGGAAAGAATATTAGTTGTGTTGCTCAAAGATAATTTTGTAGATTCCATGTTAGAAAATGTTATGTATGAGAAGGGAGAACATTGGTAAAGTTGAATATACAAATTATGAATAGTGCAATTATAAAATGTACAATTCGCTGCTTGTCAATCTTATTCATTGCGATCTGTATTTTGAATGCAAATATCGTCTGGGCTCAAAAAACATACTACATTGATTCCAAAAATGGAGATGATAACTATAACGGACTTTCAATAAACACTGCATGGAAATCTCATACTATGGTTTCAACTGTTACTTTTCAGCCCGGTGACACCATTGCTTTTAAAAAAGGCTCTCAGTTTACCGGACCAATTCAGTTTACTGAATCAGGTACTGAACAAAATCCCATAACAATCACTTCTTATGGTGAAGGTGAACTTCCCCGGTTTACAAACCCTAATGATGAAGATTTGAATGGTAACTGTATTAGAATATCAGGAAGTTGGATTATTTTGGAAGGTCTCTATTTTCATGATACACCTCCAATCAACATGCAAGAAAATGATAGACTGAGAATATTTAAAACAGGTGCAGTAGTTAATTGGCATGGTGCTCAACATAACATTATTAGAAATAATAAGATTATAAACTGCACCCAGGGGATACAGTCAAATGCTGAATATACCCTGATAACGAAGAACTACATAGACGGGCCAGATAAGGCACTTTGGGACGCACCAGAGGACGTGTTTGATGGATGGGGACCAATAGGAATACATTTATGTATTGGAAATCAGGAGGTCTGCTATAACATAATAAAAAATAACTTAACCGAGAATAGTCCTTTTGGTCAGGACGGCGGTGCAATAGAAATTGACGATGGCAGATATCACAAGGACAATATTTATATTCATCACAATTATACAGAAGGGAATGCTGGTTTTATTGAATCAAGTTGGGGATGGGATTACAATCCGTATGTTCAGGAAGATCACCATTTAATAGTTGCTTTCAATATTTGTGTTGATGAGCAAGATTGGTTGCTTATGTGGGCACCATGTCATGACTGTTATTTTGATAATAATACAGTAATTAGAACCAGTACAAGATATGGTTCGGATGTTGTTGATATCCCCTTTCCTGGAATTCAATTTAGAAACAATTTGATAATATATACTAATTATGTCTATCGATTCAACGGTGCGAAAGGCATTATTACAGATAACAACTGGTATTTTAAGGAAAATGATCCTGGGGCTGTGCACTGGGATACACATCAGGCAGGAAGTGGTGATCCTGGCCTTGTTGATTTAGAAAATGGAGATTATCATTTAAAAAGTGATAGCCCCTTACGAGGAAAAGGTTCAAACTTGAGTGAGTATTATACAGTTGATTATGACGGCAAACCTCTTCCTAAAAATGGAGTATGGGATATAGGTGCTTTTCAGTTTCCGGAATTATCTCCTTACATTATAAAAAACTTTAAATTGCGACAGAACTATCCTAATCCATTCAATACAAGTACAATAATCAATTTTATTATTCCAAGAACTGATAATGTAACAATGGCTGTTTATAATCTTGTGGGACAAAAAATACGGACTCTGCTAAAAAATAAAATAGGTGCTGGAAACCATTTTGTTAGATGGAACGGAAAAGATAATAAAGGTAATATGGCTTCGTCCGGAATTTATTTTTATAGATTGGAATCTGGAAATTGTATTGAAACAAAAAAAATGATGTTAATACATTAATATCCAATTGAAAAACAGGGATATAGTATATTTTTTTTGAAAAGGAACTTAATTATGAAACATCGACTTTTATCAATCTCTGTGTTATTGCTCCTGAGCATATTAGGATGTTCCAGCCATTCCGGGAATAATGCGAAGGTGAAATCACTTGGACATATTGGCCGTAAACCGTTGCCTGTTATAGAAGTGCGGTTTTATTCAGAGTCTTTACAGCGTAATATGTTTATGAATGTTGTTTTACCCCGAAACTATAAACAGTCGGATGTGCGCTATCCCGTTCTCTACCTGTGCCACGGTTTGACTTCAAACTATCATGAATTTGAGTACGTGGGTGTGCCGGAATACCTGAATCGTTTCGATATGATAGCGGTCATGGTTGATGCGGGTAATTCATGGTATGTTAACTGGGCAAAGTCCGAAGATAACCAGCATAACAATTTCGCCGATTACATATGTAAAGATGTAATCAACTACGTAGACAAACATTATCGTACTATCGCTGACAGGAAAGGGAGAGCTATAAGCGGTATTTCAATGGGTGGCTTTGGTGCTATGTCACTGGGCCTCACGCATCCTGAACTTTTTTGTTCAATAGCCAGCCACAGCGGGGCACTGGAATGGGCAGCAAACCAAAGGAAGCGCATGGAAAAGGGTGAGAAACCATGGGTAATATGGAAACAAGTCCTTAAAGATACTGTGACACGCTACCGCGATATAGATATTTCAGGCTATTCGACTTTTGCTGAGAGAACACCGAAAGGTCAACCTTTCCTCAAACCTGAAGGTGCCGATGCCGTAGATCCCTTCAAACTGGTGCTGCAGATACCCAAAGACAAATTACCCCATATCTACCTGGATTGCGGTGTTGAAGACCACCTTATAACCTCGGCCCGCAAATTTATGCAATTGCTCCATAAAAACAATATTCCTTTTGTATACGGCCAGTCAGAAGGAATTCATGAAGAGGATTACTGGGGTCGCGAGTTATCTATATCAATGTCTGTACAGTATACCGTAATGCTGCGTAATATATGGGGTCATGAGTTTCCGCGTTACGACGCCTGGGCTAAAGGAGAACCTGAACCGGATAAGTGGATGGCAACAGATAAATATGAAAAGGATTTGAATGGAAAAGGTATGGGAATATATTGTTTTAACACAAAAGGAGAATTTAAGAATCTCAAGATTTATAAGATCGGTCGTTGAGACCCTGGCAATCATGAAATTATATACTCAGGACTGTACCCGATACGGAAGTATATAAAAATATTAAGGAACTTATGAGAATGGGAAAATTAAACAGTACTTTGATGAAGGTTAGGCTTAAGTTAATTTTTTTATTATTATTTGCCTTTCTAAATACGATCTTAGCTATAAGACCAACTTTCTCCAAATCAAAAACTCCATCGCAGTTAATAAAAGTCCTAATGGCTGCAAAATCACTTAAGCCACAAAAGATTGTGCTGAAAGGAATCATTGGCAAAGGAGCCGATGCCAGTTGTGAGGGAAGGTTAAAAACTCTCACTACATGGAATGATGGTAAACTATTAGCTATATTTAATAAGCAGTCATTAGATACCATTGGTACGGACTGGCTTGGTGAACATGTAGGAAAATGGATGTACACTGCTGCACGTGCTGCTAACAGAACTAATGACCCGACCCTCCTGGCTGCTTTGCGCAAAACAGCTGATTATCTTGTCAGTATGCAGGAATCTGATGGGTATCTTGGGACGTATGCACCAGCAGTGCGTTTTACGTCCGATATAAGAAAAAATTTTGATATGACCTGGGATATATGGGCCCACAGTTACCTTATTCTTGGATTTCTTGAAATCAACCGCTATTGGCCCAATAAGCGATATCTCAATGCAGCCATAAAAATTGGCGATTTATTGTATAAAACATTTTATAAAACAGGTAAAAGCGTGGCTTACAGAGGTAATCATTTTGGAGCTTCAGGAACTATTCTTTTAGAACCGATAATTGAATTATACATGCAGACTGGTGATCAAAAATATATTAATTTCGGCAAAGAAATTGTAAAACAGGTGGAGGCCCGTCCAGAGCTCCAACTTGTATCACGGATTCTTAAAGGAACTGATTTATCGAAAATTGGAGAAGGTAAGATCTACCAACTTTGTTGGAATTATGTAGGCATTGCTAAACTTTATGAGGTTACTGGCAATCCGGACTATTTAGAAGCTGTGCAGAAGGCATGGCAAGACATTGTGGACTACCATCTTACTCTTGGTGGCGGCCCCTGGGGCGGCATTGGCAAACATCATGAATGTTTCAACAGACAAGGCTATTGGAGCCCTTATGGGTTTGTTGAGACCTGCAATACTATGTCCTGGATTCAGTTGAATCGGGAGCTTTTCTTAATTACAGGTGAAGCTAAATATACAGATATGATTGAAAAAACAGCTTATAACGCACTTTTGGGTGCACAATATCCTGATGGAGAAGGTTGGTGTTATTTTTCTTTTCCGAATGGGAAAAGACACCTTGCCCTTTACAGGGCCTGCTGTAGGTCAAGTGGCGCTTTAGCTCTGGAAGAAATTTCACCATTAGTATTCACCAGAATGGGGAAAGGTTTATCTGTCAATATTTACACCGAAAGTGAAGGAAATATAACTCTGCTGACTGGTGAGAATGTTGAAATTATACAAAAAACCGACTACCCATTTAATGGCAAAGTAAATTTGGTTATCAACCTCAAAAAACAGACGACATTCCCTCTATTTCTTAGAATTCCTGATTGGGCAGATGAAGTCGATGCTGCAATTAATAATAAACCAATAAACAAAAATATTGTAAAAGGAAATTACCTGAAGTTCCTCCGGGAATGGAAACGAGGTGACAAAGTAGTATTAAATTTTCCGATGAGATTACACATTCATAAAAAGATTGAAAGGGAAGTATATCGAAGTAAAGATATTTATAGAATTGATTGGGTAGCACTTACTAGGGGACCGTTGGTTTATGCTACCAATGGGTTAATTGATGGTAAAGAAAGAGAAAAATTATTTAACATAACGGAAGGAATAAATCCTGAGAAATTATTTTCTGCCTGTCCAACACCATCCGGATTTAATGGACCAGCTTTTCAGCTTACTTTGCCAAATAAAAATCCAATTATGTTTTTACCTTACTATGAAGCTGGAGGAAGATTTGCAGGGAGATGGCGTTTAACGTGGCTCCAGACTGCTGTACAATAGAATAGGAAACCCGATACAAGGATTTCAAAGGAGAGCTAAATCATGGATATAAAAAGAGGCTTTATATTGTTTTTATTTTCACTTCTCTTTACCTTTACCAATAGCAAGGCAGGACAAACCGCCTTTTATTTAGCCTCTAATGGAAGCGACATAAATCCTGGTACAAAGGCCTTACCCTGGAAAACAGTAAAACCTTTAAATAACCGTAAATTTGCCTCAGGAGATACTGTATTCTTTGCACGAGGCTCTAACTTTAAAGGCGGATTTGTTATTACCAGCTCTGGTAAACCAGGAAAACCGATTGTATTCACAGCTTATGGCAATGGCCCAAAACCAATCTTTACTAACCCAGGTTATGACAATCTTAATGGCAATGCTATTCAGGTCAAAGGCAGTTATATTGTGATTGATGGTTTGTATTTTTATAATTGCCCAAAAAGTCCGGTATGTGAAGATATCCGTACGCTTGGGGCTATATTTATTGCTTTAGGAGCTGACTACAATATTGTAAAAAATTGTGAAATGACTAAGACTCCCGTAGGCGTACAGACCTATGGTCAGTATACCCTGATCACGCATAACTACATTCACGACAATAATGTATCTATTCGCCCCCATTGGGGGCCTATATGTGTTGTTGTATGTACCTCAAACAACGAAGTATCCTATAATCGTTTCGAGAATTACTCTGCTCCGAGTAATGAGTATGGGCATGACGGCGGTGCGATAGAGATTAATGACAGGGATTACCCTAAGGAGGATATAGAAATCCACCACAACTATTCCTATCGCAATCAAGGTTTTATTGAATTTGTTGGCAGAACCAAACAAAACAACATGATAATACATCATAACGTCTGTGAGGATTATCAATCTTTCATTGGCTTTACTGGTCCCTGCACTAACATAAGAGTGGAAAACAACACAGTCATTCGCATACTGGCGCATGAACGCCCAGACTCAGAGGACGTTACTTTCTGGTTTTACTATACTAATTCTAATATTACTATCAGAAATAATATTTTTGTATACGATCCTTCCAGAGTCGAAGGGATATTTTCAAGGGGCAAATTTCCTCATGATCATAATCTATATTACAGAATTGATAACCCAAAAATTTTTGATCAAGCTAATTACTCCGCATATATGAGACTCACCCTTGGAGGAGGAGCTTCTCTCGGAAAGGGGGATAAAATTGGCAATCCTCTTTTTGTCGATTTTAAGAATAATGATTTTCATCTTAAGGCAGGCAGCCCTGCAATTGATGCTGGATCTGATTTAAGTTATAAACTGGATTTTAACAATAATCCAGTTCCGGTGGGAAAGTCTCCTGACATTGGAGCATTTGAATATCAGTACGGGAAAATTTTACATTTTTTGAAACTTTAATCTTTTCCCTAAATTAATATTGCCCAGCAAAAAGATTTAGACTTTTACATTTTGCTGGAACACTATCAATAAAAAAGGAGGTTGTTGACAAAGGTAAAGAAAAAGATCATTTATTTATTCGATTGTTTCATTAATTCTTAATCTTTATAAGGAGGCTATTTATGAAAAGGCAAAAAATGTTTTTCTTCGTTTCATTGATTTTATTGTTAACAAATTTTAATTTAGCTAACAGTAAAACTTTTAAAATTTCCAAGGAAAAACTACAAGATAAAATAAAAGGTGGTTGGGCAGGGCAAACTATTGGTTGTACATTTGGCGGGCCAACAGAATTTCGACACAGGGGTACAATTATTCAGGATTACCAACCTATTCCATGGTATGAAGGTTATTTGAAATGGTATTATGACAACGCACCAGGATTGTACGATGATATTTATATGGATTTAACTTTTGTTGATGTATTTGAAAAAGAAGGCCTGGATGCGCCAGCAAGCTCTTTTGCAAAAGCATTTGCTAATGCGAGATATATGCTCTGGCATGCTAACCAGGCAGCTCGTTACAATATTTTACACGGCATTATGCCACCCGAATCTGGAAACTGGCTCAATAATCCTCATGCCGATGATATTGATTTCCAGATTGAAGCTGATTTTGCTGGTTTGATGAGTCCGGGGATGGTAAACACTGCTTCGGGAATATGTGATAAAGTTGGTCACATTATGAATTATGGGGACGGTTGGTACGGAGGAGTTTATGTAGCTGCTATGTATGCGTTGACTTTCGTATCAGATGATATACATTATGTGGTTGAAGAGGCATTGAAAGTAATTCCGGAAGAAACTAAGTATGCAAAATGTATGCATGATGTCATAAAATGGTATAAAGAAAATCCAAAAGATTGGAAGAAAACGTGGTTTAAAGTTCAGCGAAAATGGTCGGAAGATGTAGGGTGTCCTGAAGGTGTTTTTGACAGTTTTGATATTGATGCCAAAATCAATTCAGCATGGATTCTGATTGGATTATTGTACGGCAACGGGGATTTTGGGAAAACTATTTCAATAAGCGCCCGTTCTGGAGACGATTCAGATTGTAACCCAGCAAGTGCAGGCGGTATATTGGGGTCATTGTTAGGATATAAAAATATTCCCAAATATTGGAAACAAGGTTTAGCGGAAGTGGAACCTGTTGATTTTAAATATACTACTATTTCGCTCAACGATGTTTACAAGTTGTCTTTTAAACATGCTTTAAAAGAGATAGAACGTAATAAAGGCAAAATAGACGGTGATATGGTGACGATAAATTATCAAGAACCAAAGCGTGTAAAATTAGAAATTGGATTTAAAGATCACTATCCAATAAAAAGACAACACCTTAACGTCAATCTAAAAGACGAAACCTCATTCAAATTTAAAGGTATTGGATTCGCCGTAAATTACCCCTGGGGTGGTGGCCTGATAAAAAAAGGGGATAAAGATTACACTTTTAATGTTGCAATGTATATAGATGGTAAAAGGATTGAAGTTTCTGAATTGCCAACAAATTTCACTATACGAAAATATACACCTTTCTGGAAATATCAATTGCAAATGGGTGAACATACTGTGCGTCTAAAGGTTTTAAACCCAACTGACAAAGCTGAACTTCATCTTGGGGATGTGATTATTTACAGTAATAAACCGTCAAAGCCAAAATATTAAAACATTATAAATGAACTGAGATTGTATTGATGAAGATGAAGGAAATATTCAATTTGAAAAAACTACATGAATGTTTTATTATTTATCCTTTTTCCTGGTTGTTGGTTCTACCAATCTACGCTCAATCACTTCTTATAGTTACACCAGAAGAAGTTGGATTGTCCTCGAAATGGTTGGGTTGATGGCGATGAATCACTCTAATGGAGAGTTCGAACCAGGTTATGGATTAGACCTGGATCTCAGTATTCGCGTAAACGTGGCACAATCGAATATAATCGATTCAGAATGTAATCTTGAATGGCCTGGTTCTGCTGATAATTACTTATAAATTGATACAGGTGATGAGTTGATAAGTGATTTGCTGCCTTAGTTTTTTGGTTATAGTCCTATTGGAAGTAGTCTAAGGTGGTAGTTTATCAGTCTATAGTTAATTTAATGGTATAAATGTAATATATAAAAAAGGAGGGGAAAATGTTTATTTTACAAAGCTATCTACCGGCAGTTATTTTTTGTTTCATAACTATGTTAGCTTGGGGCTCATGGGCCAATACTCAAAAATTGGCAGGTAGAGAGTGGAGATTCGAACTATTCTACTGGGACTATGTTATTGGAGTCGTTTTGCTATCTGTAATTTTTGCTTTTACATTGGGTAGCATTGGAACTTCGGGAAGAAATTTTATACAGGATGTTGGGCAGGCCGATTTCTCAAACCTTCTATCGGCAATGATTGGCGGAGTTATTTTTAACGCTGCCAATATCTTGTTAGTTGCTGCGATCGCAATTGCTGGAATGTCTGTAGCATTTCCTGTTGGAATCGGTTTGGCATTAGTTCTTGGGGTTATTGTGAATTACATTGCTGCACCTCTGGGTAATTCTATTATCCTGTTTTCAGGAGTTGCTCTTGTTGTTATCGCAATAATTATAGATGCTTTTGCCTACGGAAAATTACCGAATAAAACAAAGGGTGTAACCACAAAAGGATTACTTCTCTCTGTCTTATGTGGGATTCTAATGGGATTTTTCTATCGTTTTGTGGCGAGATCCATGTCAACAGATTTTGTCAATTTAGAGCCGGGTAAATTGAGTCCTTACACCGCAGTAGTATTCTTCTCAATTGGGTTACTAATCAGCAATTTCCTTTTCAACACTTTAATAATGAAAAAACCCTTTGTAGGGAAACCAGTTCCAATTTCTGCATATTTTAAGGGCGGATTGTCCATCCATTTAATTGGTATACTTGGAGGCATCATCTGGTGTGTTGGCATGTCTTTCAGCATAATTGCTTCTGGTCAGGCTGGTTTTGCTATTTCGTATGGATTAGGACAGGGAGCTACCATGATCGCAGCTCTATGGGGTGTTTTTGTCTGGAAGGAGTTCAAAGAGGCCGCTCCTGGAACGAATAAATTATTGGCATTTATGTTTATATTTTTTATTGTTGGCTTAGGTTTAATTATAACTGCACGAGTAGTTTGAAAATTTTTGGCAAAAAGTTCTTTCTCTATTTTTTGATAAAAGGTACTGTTAATAACTTTGGTTATACTTTTAATTTGACACCTGTGAATTTTTCTATGTTCGGTACCGCATACATTAAAGGAGATATCGACCATTGGCGAGTGTGATTAATTTAGATGAGTTTATTCAAAATTTGCTGGGCCATAGGTGGATATGATTAAGAAAACAATATACTATATCTTGTAAATGTGGAAAAATATATTCAGCAGATGTCTTTAATTTTGTCCCTTTGGTTCCAGTTAAGTCTGGAACCAAAGGGTAGTAAAATGCAACCGTGAATACAATTGATGATAACCGTTGTCCGAATCAGGGATCATCCACTCGAATAAATGATGACCACGGATATTATCATTTTATACATACTATTTGGAGATAGGCTAAATATTATCCTGACAATTGTCCTGAGTAGTATTAAGTGTAGAGATGAAAGCATTGTTGTTAATATTATTTATGAATAAACAATAATTGGTTATAATGCTACAATTATAATCTAATTGAATATTTATATACAGAATCCATGCTGCTATTTTAATGAAAAGTAGCTCAAAAAACAGGAAAATTAAAAATTAATTGAAAGCAGTTTTATAATATTCTGATAACTTTTAACCATAGAGAGGATAAAATGGAAAAACCGAAAATTGTAGTTGTGGGAAGCTCCAATACTGATATGGTTATTAAACTTGGCTGGCTACCTAAACCAGGTGAAACCATACTCGGTGAAGAGTTCATCATGGCCGCAGGAGGAAAGGGTGC
>JAGGVB010000050.1 GCA_021158245.1 bacterium
ATTATGGGAGTATGAATATGCTGATCTTAAAATGAAATCTTAATTTATGAAAGGGGGTATTATTTTGAAAAATTATTTTATCATAATTTTTTTCGTTATTATCTCATCAACTGTGCTTGCTGGCACAACATTTACCGGGCCCAATACTATTTTTCAGCCTGCTATAAATATGCCTTACGATGTATATGCAGCAGACCTGGATGGTGATGGAGATATCGACATCATCTCTGCCTCCTACGGGAAATATTACATTGCATGGTTTGAAAATCTCGGCAGCGGCAATTTCTCAGGGCCAAAGCCAGTAGCGGATGACGGATCTACGGCTGTCTCAGTTTTTGCAGCAGACCTTGACTGTGACGGTGATATAGATATACTTTCAGCATCATCAGATGATAACAGAATTGCATGGTATGAAAATGATGGTACAGGAAATTTCTCCGATCCAAAAATAATAACCACAGAGACTGCAGAAGCAAAAGATGTATTTGCTGCAGATTTGGATGGCGATGGAGATATGGATGTGCTCTCTGCTTCATATACGGACAATAAAATTGCGTGGTATGAAAATGACGGTAAAGGCAATTTTTCACAGCAGAAAATAATCAGTACTGAAGTTAATAGAGCTAAATCCGTCTATGCAGCAGACCTTGACGGAGACGGGGATTTGGATGTACTGTCTGCTTCAGCTTGTAATATTTCATGGTACGATAATGACGGAAACGGTAATTTCTCAGAACAAAAAATTATCTCAACAAATTTAAAATGGGCAACATCAGTTTATGCTGCAGACTTAGATAAGGATGGGTTTATAGACGTACTATCAGCTTCGATAGGAGATGACAAAATAGCATGGTATAAAAACAATGGAAACGGAAGTTTTTCTGAAACAAACCTGATATACAGTAATGCCCACGATCCTTTATCAGTTTATGCAGCAGATCTTGATTGTGACGGAAATTTGGATGTACTCTCTTCATCACGTTACGAAATAGCATGGTATAAAAATGATGGTAAAGGGGTTTTTTCTGGTCAGAGAATTATCAGGGAAAGCTCTTCTTCTTTTGTTAGCTCAACAGTTTTTGCTACTGATCTCGATTATGATGGAGATCCAGATATATTATCAACAGGTTGCAGCAATGACAATATTGCCTGGTATGAAAATAAGGGTAATGGTGTGTTTTCAGAAAACAGAGATCTTTTTACGACATCATATATGAAATCAATATATACTACAGATATTGACAATGATGGTGATCCGGATGTATTATCTGCTTCATGCAAAGATAATAAAATAGCATGGTATGAAAATGACGGCACAGGGGATTTTTCCCAGCAGAAAATTATAACCACACAAGCTGATTGCGCATGGGATGTATATACAGCAGATCTCGATGGCGATGGAGATATGGATGTTCTTTCTGCTTTATATAGTGGCGACAAAATAGCTTGGTATGAAAATGACGGAACGGGAAATTTTTCAGAACAAAAAATCATAACAACAATAGCTGACGAGGCTGTTTCTGTATATGCAGCGGATATTGATGGGGATTGGGACATGGATGTACTTTCTGCTTCATGTTTTGACAGTAAGATAGCCTGGTATGAAAACGACGGCACAGGAAATTTTTCTGAGCAGAAAATTATTTCAACAAGTGCAAGATTTGCAAAATCAATATTTGCGGTAGATTTGGATGGAGACAGAGATATAGATGTTATATCCGCATCAAGCGGCGAAGTAGATTTTAAAGTAAAATGGTATAAGAATGATGGTAATGGAAATTTTTCAGAACCTAAAACAATCAGTACAGAAAGCGAAAGGATTTTCTCTGTATACGCAGCAGACTTAGATAACGACGGAGATATGGATGTTTTATCTACAGGAGAAGGATTGTTATCTTGGTACGAAAACGATGGTTCAGGTAATTTTTCCAACAGATACATTTTGTCATGGTTCGAAAGATATGGAGTTGATGTTATAGCCGTAGATCTGGATGAAGATGGAGATATGGATATTATATCTGCTTCATACTGGGATTACAAGATATCCTGGTATGAGAATTACGGAACAGGTAATTTTTCTGAAGAAAAAATTATTACAGGTAGTGGTAGTGTCGGAGATGTTATTTTTTGGGCAGGGCTTGAGTCAATTTGTTCAGCAGACCTTGATTGTGACGGAGATAATGATATTCTGTATACTGAATCTTTAGGAGATAATATAGAATGGTACAAGAATATGTATGTTGAGACAGGAATCCCCAAAACAATAAATAAGTCCATACCATTGTCTTTTAATTTGAGCGTTTTTCCAAATCCATTCAACCAATCAGCTACAATATACTACACTGTTCCAAAATCAGAACCAGATATTTATCTTGCTATATACGACATATCAGGCAGGTGCGTCAAAAAATTTAATCTTAACAAACAAACAAAAGGTACACACAGTGTAAAATGGGACGGTACAGACAGAGCCGGTACTCCTCTGCCCAGCGGCATTTACGTTTGTTGTTTAAAAAAAACCAATGGATATTTGATTAAATCAGTAAAGGTATCTATTGTGCGGTAAAATTCTTAAAAATTATATATTTTTCTTCAGGAGGAAAAGTTATGTGTTTTAAAAAAATCTACAGTTTAGCTATAGTGTTAATTTTATTCGATATTTATGTCTCACCATTAAATGCGGAATGGGTTTCGTTTAATTCGGGGAATAAGAAAAGGCCACAAATAAATGTTATCAAATCAAATAATACTGAAACAGTAGTTGAAATAATATTAAATGGTATAAATCTTGACAAAGTTGAAGCTAATGGGCAAATTTATTATTCCTTAAGATTTAGTAACAATAAAGCTACTTCAGAAATTGGTAAACCACGAATACCAATTATTTCTAAAATGGTCGGTATTCCTGACATGGGAAGTGTTAAAATAAACATTATAGAAAAGGATGAAGAGTATTTTGGAAATTACAAGGTATATCCCTATCAGGGTGTTATATATGAAGGCCAGAAAAAACCTTTTGTCATTGATAAAGATTTTTATCAGAAAGACATAAAATATCCAGGTGAATATACAAAAGTAAGTGATCCTATGATATGGCGGGATATAAGATATATACTGTTAAAATTATACCCTGTAAAATATAATCCAATAAAAGGGAATGTTACTGTCTGTAAGAGGATGGTTATTTCTTTAAAATACACAAAAAGTGGAGGTAAAAACACATATACAAAAAACAGAAAAAATATTGGGAAAGAATGGAGTAAAATATATCGCAAAACAATTATTAACTATAATTACCTTGATCTCATAAGAAATAATTCTGGAAATTTGTATAAATAATCCATTAATTCCGGTTACGAGTATATTATATTAACTGCTTCAGATTATTACGATAAGATAATACCGTTAGCACAATGGCGTTGCAGAAAAGGATTGAAAACAAAAATATTTAAAATTGAAGATGAAATAGGTAGCAACCCAACACAAGATCAGATAAAAATGTTTATTAAATTACAATATAACAACCCTGAAAACAATTTAAAATATGTACTATTGGTTGGTGATAATGACAAAATTCCTATGGCTAGCGGCCACTATAATAATAATCCTGAAAGACCGGATTGGGATGGTGATTATTGGTATTCAGACTTGTACAGCGATAATTATACGTTTCGTAATAGTTATGACCGTTCTTCACCTCCGGAATTATCAATTGGAAGAATTTCGGTGAATAATTCTGATGGAACTGCTGTAATTGTTAATAAAATACTGAAGTATGAACAGACTCCGCCAGCAGTACAAATAAATGGTATTCCATGGGAAAAGAGAGTATTAAATATTGCACATTTTGAAACACATTATTATGATGATAAAGGTATTGCACATGACTTACATCCAACCTATCAGGAGAATAAAGAAGATATTGCCAATGATTATAATGATAATTTAATTTTTATCCCAATATATGGTAGTGAGGATAAAACAAATGATGATATTAGCAATGGTATAAATACCGGTGTTGGTATAGTTAATTACAGAGGTCATGGTGGTAATGGTTCTTGGTCAGGGTGGAATAATGACCAAGAAGATTACGGTGAACGACATGTCATTCCAACACCATTATTATATAATGTATCCGATGATCTTTGTAATTTACACAAAACCCCAATAATTTTTTCAATTGCATGTTGGACAAATAATTTTTTGAATTATAATTTAGAAAATTGTCTTGGTGAATATTTTATAAAGAAAGAAAATGGTGGCGCAGTAGCATTTTTAGGTGCGGCTAATTACAGTCCCACCTTTAAAAACAGTATTTATGATGAATATCTTTTTGATGCTATTTTTTCACAGCAAAACCAATTGTATAAACTGGGGTTAATTTCAAACTATGCAGCAACACAAGTATTAAGTGATGCAGAAGATGAATCAATATATCTTGCTGATACTTATCTCTGGCTCGGTGATCCTGCAATGAAGGTGTGGACAGACGAGCCGCAGGAGATTACAGGTGTTACCATAAATTACAACGAAAGTTATATTTCTGTAGATGTCGGCTCCGGCTATTATGATATTTGCGTTTGCAGCGGGGACCTTGGTGAAAC
>JAGGVB010000051.1 GCA_021158245.1 bacterium
ATTTCCCATTCTTCTTCTGATACAATTCAGAATAAAACATGGCGTACAGTAGAGCTTGGCGTTGATATAAACGGGATAAAAGATACGGATACAGGCGATTACCTCAGCCCTGACGGGCCTGCTGATCTTGCACTTGTTCAGCACATTATGACAAAACAGTACAAAGTCAGCGGAAATGATACGACATTTTTCGTTCAGCCCAGGGATACGGTAAAATTTAAAATTTTTATAAAAAATGTCGGGCATAAAAATGTTTCTGTTTCAACTGTAACAAATTACCTTCCGGCTTTTGCTAAAGTTATTTCAAGTGAACCGTTGGTTTCGAATACTCAAGGTGATGCCGTAAAATGGAACATCGGTTTTATGGCTGTTGGAAGCAGCAAAAAAATTGAATTTACATGCCTTGTTGATACCCTTAAATTATCCGGACCTGCTGTTTATAAAGATATCGCTGTGCTTGCCTCTATCCAGGATACCATATATACCAACAACAGAGACAGTAGTTATATTACATATTTGCCTTTACAGGGCGGTGACCTTGCTGTTACTAAAAATGCTGTAAGTGATTCTATGGCTATTACAGGCACAGACACACTGAACCTGTCAGGCCCCGGCAAAACAATTGTATATACTGTCAAGGTTGTAAATAAGGGCCAGCTTGATTGTGAAGATATTAAATTTACTGACACAATCCCTGACAGGTTAACTTTAAAAACATTTACCGGAGCATCTTTTACTTATTCGGGAGATACCCTGAAGTGGAATCTGTCTAAACTGGGGCCCAATGGCGCTTCAAAAGAGTTTACCTATAAATGCATTGTTGATTCTTTAATGCCCCCATGGGATATAATGCAGGTAAATACGGTATGGGCTTATTCAATTTCTGATACATTGCCGAATAACAATTCCGCAAAGGATTCTGTTTTATGTGTGGGCCCTGCAGTACCGGATCCTGAAATAAAAGCAACTCCTTCTGCTATTGCTCCATTGGACAGTGTTAAAATAGAAGTCATGAGCCCAATTGATGCTGTATGGTGGGATATTACTGTTATGTATGATGACGGATCTCAAAATACAGTATATGCAGACCAGTTTATATCAGCGACAGATTTAAAGGCTCATGTGTGGCGTACTGTTAATCCGGATTTAACAGACACAAGAATGAGGACTACTGCTACAGAAGAAAATATAATCATTACTCTTCATACCCGTGATATGTGGAATGTGGAATATTCGGCATCCGCTTCAGTACTTGTAAAAAGCAGTAATCAGTTTTATCTTGATGAAAATAAATTAATTCCTGATCAAAAGCCTGAACTTGGAATACGTTTCAGGTTGAGTTCCAATAGACGTGCTGAAATAAAAATTTATGATATTTCCGGAGCTTATATTGCGACGGTTTATGATGCCCCTGCTTTCGCAGGATGGAACCATACAGTATGGGATGGGAAAGATTCTGCGGGGAGAAGCGCCGGCAGCGGCCTTTATATAGCAGTTCTGAATTCAGGAAATTACCAAAAAGCACGTAAATTCATCCTTATTCGATGAAATGAGGAGTCTGACTGATGAAAAAATATATTAAAACAGTTTTAATATTTTTCTCTGTGCTTTCAATGTTTTTTATTCCGCAATTAAATGCACAGGATAATATTGGGCTTCCGTTTTTAAAAATCGGGATTGGTGCCCGCCAGGCAAGTATTGGCAGCGCTTTTACTGGTGTGGGAGATGATATTTATACCATGTTCTGGAATCCGGGTGGATTAGGGCATATACGCAGATGGCAGTGGGCGGCATCATACAACAGATGGTTTTCGGATCTTTATCAGGCAGGCTTTGCTTATGCAGGCCAGATTAATTGCCTCGGAAGCAAAAAAACAACCATAGGTTTTTCAGCTACATACCTTGGCATGCCTTCCTGGGATGCTACTGGAGGGAAGGATAGTCCGGTAGAAGCAAGCCATACGACAGTAATGGTAAGTGCAGCGCAGCGCCTTGACTGGCTGACAAAATGGGTCTCTGCAGGTGCTAATCTGAGATATATTTCAAGCAAGTTTGACCAGTACGGCTCAACGGGTTTTTCAGCAGATGCAGGGGTTTTAATAAAAACACCGCGGTTTAAGATTGGTTCCGGGATATTTAAATACGGTGTTTTAAGGGCAGGTGTAAGTGTTCAGCACATTGGAAGTGCTATGACATTTAACACACAAGGTGCAGACCTTCCGAGAACCATAAGATCAGGTATGTCGTTTTTAATGGGAAGTTACAGAAAGATAAGTCTGCTTTTTGCAGGAGAATTTGTTAAAGTTCAGGGCAGGGACAATGTTTATTCTGCAGGAGCTGAATTCTGGTGGAAGAATATTGCTGCAGTCAGAGCCGGATACCTGATTAACGGCAAAGACCTCGGAAGCATGACTTTTGGGTTCGGACTTAGATGGGACGATGTATTCAGATCTATACTCGGATTAAAAAGCAAGTATGGAGATGCAATTTCCATTGATATTGCGAATGCAGGTTTTGGAGATGTTTTAAATCAGACTTACAGAGGATCTGTTTCACATTATCCCGTGGCACCGGAACCATTTGGAATGGAGCAGCCGGTTGTTGAGTCATCAATTAATGTTAAACAGGCATCACCGGTTTATTTAACATGGGACAAAGCTTTTGATCCTGATATATTTGATGATGTCAATTATTATATTTTTATAGATAAAGACAAGGCGAAAATAGAGAGAGCCGTATCTTCCATAAGCAGAAATATGAATGGATTTCTTGCTTCCTCATTGAAAGATTCTTTATTTATATGTGAGCCTGTAAGCTATGAATCTTTCAGGTGCAACATTCACGAAGGCGGAGTGTACTATTGGTGTGTTGCAGCTTATGACAGAGCATATCATGTGCGCCTTGCAAGAAGAGGCATTCACAGGGTAATACAATTTGTTGTTGCAACCCATGATCTTGCAATAGACAATTTGGCTTTTACTCCCTCAGAATGGATTGATACTACGCCGTTACAGGGGAAAATATCTTTCAGAGTGTTAAACAGCGGCTCTGCAGCATCATCAATGTACAGGATTTTTGTAACAGACAAGAGCATCGGCACAGGAACGTTACAGGATACAATTTTTGTAAAGGATCTTCCCTGCCTGGCTTCGGAAAGGGATACAGTAATTACTTTTACATGGAATACTTATGTTCAGGGAAAACACAGAATTACTGCATCAATAGATCTATCTTCTGATGAGCTTGAGCTTGAGAAGGATAATAATAGCACAGAAGAAGTATTTATATCAATACCTAAAGGCACGTTAACAGCGGAAGATACAGTTGAGGTTATGGCCACAGGTTATGAAACAACAGAGATACCCGTAGTGCCTGAGGTTTATTTTAAACCGTTTTCTGACAAAGTTGATTCCTGTTATTTCAGCCCTGATACAACAACAGTACCTGTTCTTACAATACTTTCGGGCAGGCTTAAAAAATATTCTGAAATAACAGCAGTACTTGCAGGGCATATTGATGCTTTAACCGGAGAAAAAGACCCCGGCCTGGCGGATAAACGTGCTGAAGCAGTCAGGTCACAATTGATTTTAATGGGAGTTAATCCTTCCCAGATTCGTATATCGAAAAATCACAGGGATAAAGTTCTTGGAAGACGCCGTATGCCTGCTGATAAACAAGACGCTATATGGATTATGGAGCAGTACAGAAAAGTTTCATTCAGTGTTCCTCAAAAAGATGAATACGCTTTGTTCGGGCCAATTACTGTTGCAGTAGATACTACCATTAGACAATCCATCCCGTTTGATATAAGAGTACTTTCTCCCGGAGGGTTGAGTACATGGAGGATTAACGGGGCAAAAAGCCTGCTCACTTTGCACAGCAAGCGGTGTGTCAAGAATGATTCAATAAGCGGCATAATTCAGTGGGACGGATCCAGTCACAGCGGTTCTCTGGTTCCAAGAGACAAGTGGATTGAGTATAGTCTTATTCTTACAGATTCTTTAGACCGTGTATTCAGAACACATGTTGATTCTATTTATTTAAAAGAGAAACAGACAATCCGAAGACGAGAGATATTCGGAGCGGCAAAATTTGCAAAGACTGAGCCGGTATATAAATTCTATTGGGACAGGCTTATGGAGATAGGCAAAGAGCTTGTTGAGAACAGCAGTATGCGTGTCAGGTTTGAAGGGCATGCATGTGCTGTAGGGCCGGAAAATGTCAACCAGAAGCTGTCACTAAACAGAGCTCTGCGGTTTACCGAAGCATTTAAGGTCAGGTTAAAAAAATACTATCCGGGCAGTTATTCAAGTGTTGTCAGCAGAATTGATAAACCTGTCGGATTTGGCGAATCGGAACCGCTTAAAGTAAAACTAAAAAATAAAGGACTGGTTGTACTGGGCAATAATTATTCTCCGACTGGAAGATATCTGAACAGGAGAATTATGGTTCTGCTTTACATAGAGCACTAATTGAATAAATTATGGACATGGCATAAAATATGCAATAGAAAAGCTGTATTCTATACTGTGTTGATATATGATGAGGATTGGAATGAGAAGAGTTGCAGTTGTTATTTTAATGCTTTGTATGATCCCGCAGCTTTTAAAAGCTGATATAATTGTAACAAAAGATAATAACAGATATACTGGCAAGGTTGTGAAAATTTTACCAAAGGATTTTGCCGTTAAACTTAATGACGGGACAGTAATTATTATTCCCAAAAATAAAGTTTCCCAAATTATAAGAAATAATATTGTTTTAGACCTTGACCATGGAATAAGGTATTTTGTTGAAAAAAGACGGCCGTTTTTACCATTTCTGATTCTTGGGACTGCAACAGGTATATATTCATTCAAAAAATTTAAAGATTATAAAGATCATAAAAAACAGGCGGATGATCTTGCAGCACAGGCTGGCATGCAGGAAGGATATCAAAATTTAAATGATCAGTCAAAACGTGATCTTGCTTATGGGATAGTATCTGCGATTTTTAGTGTGGGGTCTTATTATATATCTCTAAAACCCATGGAAGTCAAAGTCCCAATGGGGAAAATTAATTTGAGCGCCAGCCCTCGAGGCATCAACCTGGCGCTGCACTTTTAAAATCTTCAATTTATAATTTCTTCGGAACTTTCTGCGAATATACAGCGTACAAATTGCGTTATATAATTTGGTTTGAAATAATTTAAACCAATTGAAAGGAGTGATGGACTGTGTATTCGTTGTTTTATTGTACCATATTTTCAAAATACAGCAGAAGCTAAACAAATAAATATAGGAGATTAATCATGAAGAAAAAATTAATAAAAAGGCTAACAGCAGCTGGCTTGATTTTTATTGGAGTTGTTGTAGGCATTGTGTTAACTTCACGTCTTGACTGGACACCTAAAAGTTTTGCATCAAATGCTAAAGCAGTAATAACAGGGAATCAGTCCCCTGAAAAGGAAGCTGTTTTCCAAATGCAGAATACAGGGAAGGCTTTTACTTATGTTGCAAAAGAGATTTTACCTACGGTTGTGAGCATCTCTTCGGAAAAGGTAATTAAGCGCTCTGCAGATCAGAGCCAGTTCGGCCCGCTTTTCAGGGATTTTTTCGGAAGGGAGTTTAAGTTTAATGTGCCGAAAACTCAAAAGCTGCGCGGACTGGGCTCAGGAGTTATTGTAAGTAAAGACGGCTATATTTTGACAAATAACCATGTTATTGAGGATGCAGATGATATTACAGTAACTCTTAATGATAAAAGAAGTTATAAAGCAAAGATTGTTGGGCGTGACCCATTGACCGAAGTAGCAGTAATCAAAATAGATGGCAGTAACCTTCCTGCTGCGCGGCTTGGAAATTCAGATGCTATTGAAGTTGGTGAATGGGTTCTTGCAGTTGGTAACCCCCTTGAACTTAACTCTACAATCACTGCAGGCATTATTAGTGCAAAAGGAAGAGATATAAATATTATCAGCAGCAGAACTCCAAGCGAATCAGGCGGTTCTTATGCAATTGAGAATTTTATCCAGACAGATGCTGCAATTAACCCGGGAAACAGCGGCGGAGCTCTTGTCAATCTCAAAAGTGAAGTGATAGGTATAAATACTGCAATAGCAACTAAGACAGGAGGATATCAGGGTTACGGATTTGCAGTACCGATAAATCTCGCCAGAAAGATTATGAATGATTTGATAAAACAGGGGTATGTTACCAGGGCGTACCTTGGTATCGGAATGAGAAATGTTGACGAAGCAGTTGCAGAGCGGTTTAATCTTTCTACACCTAAGGGTGTATATGTTGATCAGGTTGTAGACGGAAGCCCTGCACAAAAGGCAGGACTTAAACCGCTTGATATAATTACAAAACTTGATGGCAAAGAGGTCAGCCAGGGGAATGAAATACAGAGTACTATTGCACTTAAGAATCCGGGAGATACTATAACTCTGACGATTTTACGCGATGGTAAAATTATGAATGTAAAAGTAAAATTGGGAAAGAGAGATACCGGAAAAACAGAGAAAAAGCATGAAAAGAGTGAAGGCCTTCCGGATCTGGGTATTTCTGTACAGACTCTTGATAATGATTTGCGCTCTCAGATAGGGTATTACGATAATGATGAGGGTGTAGTTGTAACAGGAGTAGAGCCTTACAGCACAGCTTTTGATGCAGGTATTGTCAGAGGAGATCTGATAACGAAAATCGAGAGCAGCAAAATCAAGACAGTTAATGACTATAAACGGGCCCTGCGCCAGTATAAAAAAAGAGGTGTGGTTATTTTTTCAATAAAACGTAAGAGTACAGAGTTCCATGCTTTTGTGAAGATGTCAAAGTAGTCTTTTGTAAAGAATAAAAGCGGTATGCAAAGGAGGCTTCTGCTTTAAGGGTAGAGGCCTCTTTTTAGTTAAAAGGGAAAAGTTTAAAGTCTAAAAGTTCCACGAATTAAAAATAGATACGGATTTTTTTCAGTCCAGGTTGTATTTCGCTGTAGAGTTATTTCGATGGATCGCAAGATTTATTCTTTAATATTTTTACACACTTATCTCCTTATGTCTATATTCTTAATCATGCCAGTTTGTCATTGAAAAAAGCACTCTTCGGATAATAAGACATAATGACATATAAAATGCCGTGATGGCAGAGATAGTCGCATAGTAACGTATTTAACAAGTCGACATAAGATAATAGAAAACAAGATGATAAGCCTGTTGGCATAACAATTGCATTATGTGTTATCGAAATTTGAGAAATATGTTTTTGAAAAGTATAATTTTGAGCATTCTTCATATAGTTCAGCATAAGATATATGTGAAGATGAAGAATCAATAACTGTTA
>JAGGVB010000052.1 GCA_021158245.1 bacterium
AATTTAATTAAAAAGAGTGTAAACCGATTAGATTTTTAAAAAGCCTTCCTAATACACAAAAACGGAAGGCTTTTTTTATTTGATTTTTTTTTAAGCTTTTGTTGTATTATCACCTTTCGCACAAAAAATGATTCGTTATGTATTTTAATTTTTCATTCATGAAAATTTTATTTCCTTCTCTCAATCAAACCAATAATCCCAGCCAAAATAATCACCGTCGCCAAAAAGCAAGCCCCCACACCAACAAATAACGCTGCGCCAAGCTGCCCAAATCCACGAAAGATGGAAAAGATCAACGAACCGAATGCCAGCATAGTTGTAAGCGAAGTAAGCAAAATTGCTTTGCCGGTGCTGGCAAACACAGTGTAAATTTTCCCTTTACCTTCTATTAGCCAGCGATGGACAATATGCACGCCGTCGTCAATGCCAATACCCAGAATCATTGGCAGCCCCATTATATTTACAACGGTCAACTGCTGACCTGTCAGGTGCATGAGACCAATCATCCAGATTACGCCGATAGCCAACGGAATCATGGCGATCAATGAATAGCGTATGCTGCGGAAATCTGCCCACAATAGCAAAAAAATAATTACCAGCGTTAATAATACTGAATTACGTCCATCACGAGTAATAATGTCTATTAAGGCGCGGAATACGGGTGGAAAGCCGGTGGCTCTGTCGCTGACTCTTGCCAGATCATCTGTAAAACGATTAAAAAGATCGGAATTTTGCCAGATGTCTCCAGCCGGAAAAACAGTCACTAAAAATTGATCTCGGGTTTTATTGCTGTATCTGTCGAGAATAGAAACCGGAAGTTCGTTTAAGTGGAGAGATTTGGTAGAGCACATTTTAATTACCGACTTTTTGAAATAGGGAGCAAAATCTCTTTGAAATTCAGATAGCCTCTCAGCAGCCAACGAACCATCGGCAGCTAACAATTGCTGTAATTGCTGAATAATATTTCCGGAATCAGGCTTATCCGGGTCGCCCACAATCTGCTTGCATTTATTATCCACCTTATCCTGCCCACCAAGGAAAGCCATGTCCTGCATTTCCATGATATTCATTTGCAGACGCTCAATTTGTTTGTTCAAAGCCGGCAGCTCGCTGCGGAGTATAGCGGGTCTGATTACCGCCGAGTTGAACGCGTTATGAATTTCGTTGATGTGGGGAGTCCGTTTTTGCTGCTGTTCCACAGAAGGTAGATACATTGAAATATCTTCAGTCATAGCCACTGAGCCCAAGTCGCGATATTTCTTTGCAAATTCACGGGACTGATTTACATCATCGGTTAAAACAAGCGCATAAGCCATACTTAAATCAAACTTGTCCTGTATCGTGTCATTAAGCGCGACCGATACCAATCCTTCTGCCTCGCAGTTCAAATAGTTTTTATCAAAAGTGATATTTCGCGCTGATAAAATTAACAAAACAGTGATAATAATTCCGGCAAAAATAGTAAATATATAGTGTTTACTTACCCATTGCCCGGCATTACCGAGAAAGCGAAATGAAATATCCTGCTGCACAAGTTTTTTTACGGCTTTACCTTTTTCACGTTTTTTATCTAAACGGCGTTCTCTTAATACTAACATAAGCGGAAGAAATAAAAATGTAGCAAAAAGAATTGCCAACAGCCCTGTTCCGGTAACCAGCCCCATCTCTTTCATCCCGCGAGAACTGCTGATCATCATGGTTAAAAAAGCAAAGGCAGTGGTTAGCGCGCCGGTTAAAATTCCTTTGCCGCTTTTCAAAAATGTATTTTCCATAGCTGCGGCGATACTATCTCCGGCAGCGCGCCGTTCCGTGAAACCGGAAATAAGATGAATAGAAAAATCAATACCCAATCCCAGCAGAATAACAGCCATCATCGAAGTCATAATATTTAATTCTCCCACTACAATAGCCGCTGTTCCCATTGCCCATAATATGCCGACAAGAAGATTTAACATCGCCAAAACAGGAGCAACCCACATTCTGAATGCAAGTATTAACATCGCTAAAATAGCAATAATGGCAATCACACTGGTATAACCCAGGCTTTGCGTAGAATAAACCATTTCATCTCGACCGACGGGTATCATGCCTGTTAATCCTGCCTTTACATCAGGATAATCTTTTAATAAATCATCAACAACGCCCTGAATAATATCTGTTCCTTTTACAAGCAAATCCGCGTTGAACATGGTGAAATTGGGAATGGCATTCATAATTAACGCTTTTTTATCATAAGATAAAAGATACGGTTCACCCAAAAGGAGTTTATCTACAGCAGCGCGCGCTTCTTTTTCTGAAACATTTTCATCACGAGCATAGCGTTGCATCAATTGAATTAGGTTTTGAATGCCGTCAAGAAACATAACTGCCTGGTCTTCTTTCTCGCGCGTGGAAATGGACTCTTCCTGACCGACATACTCTTTTTCCATTGAGTTGTTAATGTTAAATAGTAACCCTGTGAGATTGGGATCCGTGTAAACGTCCTTCAGATTTTTTAAATCTTTTTCCTTAACAAGCATCAAACCGTGATTGCGCATAAAATCGACTTCGGCTTTATAATCAACACGTTTAATTAATTTTTTATTAATCCGCGCCCGAAGTTGCTCTATCTCGGACTGAAGTTTGTGTATTTCAGATTTTTTTCCTTGCTCAGTCTGTAATTTAGTTATCTTCTTTTTGATTTTATTTATGTCTGCCTGAAGCGAAGCATTTTTGCTGGTATCAATAGCTGCCAACAAGCGCGGCGCCAGTTCATCGGCAAACTGCTTAATACGGTCTTCTTCGCCCTGAACAACAACGATAATACTGGTTGCCGATACAAATTCATTAATAATTTTGTTGAATTGAACAGTCCTCGGATCGCCTGACGGCAGTAAATCGGACCAGCGCATGGTTTGTTTTAATTGACCGGCGAAAAATGCAAAAATAACCGTTAATACAAGCACAATACCAAACATCCGCCAGGGATAAGTTGTGTGCCATAGAGCTAACTTTTTAAGTAAATTTTCTCTCATTTTTTTTTAATCTCCTCTATAACATTTTTAAAAATTTTATTAATGTCGGAAATATCGCATTTACATTTTTTTTATATTTTATGTACTCTTGTCCAAACTTTTTTTCTAAAAATCACTCTTCTTCTATGATTAAAATTTTAGATATCGCTTACATACAAATAGGATAGAAACCCCCTCTCAGTTAGTCATTCTCAATTCACAATTAGTCTCTCTCAATTCTCAATTATTCATTCTCAATTAACAATTAAGAATTAAAAATAGACCCTCGCTCTAAATATTCCCCCATTACCGAGATTGCCCGCATAAGCCGTCCCTTCTTTGCCAAAATAATAATTTACAAACAGACTCAAATCAACATTCTCAAATACATTATAAGTTACCATTGGAATAACAGCCGAGCTATTATCCGAAAGGCTAATAATGCAAGAAGTGCTAATATTAATTAAATCAGTCAAAGGATGCTGCACAAAAATATAAACCTGATCGCGCGTGATTGATTTTGTCTCCGCAGAAAGATACTGCATCCAATCATTGAAATTGTAATGCTTGTAATCGGATTTAGCCGAAGTGTTGCGATAATATTCACACATGATGTATGTCTGAAAATCGAAAGTGTAATCAAAACCCATAACTAACTCGTAGTAATCCTGTTTAATTTCCATCGATTGGTATGGATAAGATGAAACTGCAAGCAGCGGACTAAACGCGTCAAGATAGGTTTGTTTTTCCTGGTCATCAATTTTCACTTTATTATAGGCATATTCTCCCCACACGCCAAACCCAAATAATTCGCCGGCAAAATCAGCTCCGAGAATGTGCCGTTTTGTATTCATTTTATAAAAATTCATTGCAATGGGGTCAACAATTCGGGCGTCCGTATAAGCCCAGTGTTTTTGACTTCCCAGAAAAGAAAAATCAAAATGAGAAAAGCGACCTTTCAACTTTACTAAAATGTCGGTATCATGCCAATCTTCAGTTGGAGCATAAATTGCCGTAATTCCAAAATCGCCTTTAATCGGCAAATCCATCCGAAAAGCATTATGCCCCGGCTGCTCGTAAGTTGGGTCGATGACGTCCTTTTTATTGAACACATCAGTCGGGTTCCAGGCGTAGCCCGTGCCTATGGACAATTGCTGTTTACCGATGGTGAAATCAGCATATTTGAATGAAAGTTTCACAAACGCGTTATCCAGAAAATTTCTATTTTTATAAGGCATAATATAAGGATTTGTTTCATAGCCAAATAAATTTAGAGTTGGCGCTTCGGCAGCAACTGACTCTGGCAGAAATTTCAGTATATCCCATTTCGTTTTACCATGATATGTTATATAATTAAAATTAGCTCCAAAAGAAACATTATCCGATGCTTTAAGCTGCAGATCTACTCTCAATTTATTCGAGCTGAGTTGATAAAAATCATTGCCGATTTTAGCCAACATTAGCTGCGGTTCAAAATAACCAAATACTTCCACCTGCTGGCTAAATGCAGGTAAGAAGTAGAATAGAGAAAAAATTATGGTTAGAATTAAAGGGCCCAAAGTCGGTGATCGGAATTTTGGAAATTGTTTCCAATGCTGAGAATTAAGAATCTGCAAACAATAATGACACCGAGAAAAAAATACGACATTCGACATTCGGCATTCGACATTCTTAATTGCTTTTTTCATTTCTTCAATCCCCTTTCAGTAAACATTTCATCTTTCAATGGAGCATTATATTTACAGGTCAAAATTTCCATGCTGGTTTGGGTATTGTCTGTTTTATTGTACATAGTCATTTTCATACCCGTTGGAACACCATCTATGTCTTTGATGTCATATTGAACAAGGCGTTTGAGACACAAGTTGGGATTTTCCTCATCATAATAATCCATCACCACCGGTAAAAAATTATCTTTGATAACCCACATAATCATGCGAGAATAATGGCTATTGCTGTCTCTGTTTCGCGTCAGTTCGAGTTTGTAGCAATCATAACCCTCTATTTTATCATCTTTAAGACGTTTGGCAGTAAAATCAGTAATAAAGGCACTGCCTGAGCCCATATCTTCATAACTAAAATCGCTGCCCTGCATTTTTTGTTTTTTGGCGTGAGTAGCTAATTTACGAACTCTTTTTGTGCGCGGGAAATATGCCCAGATATCATCTGCATTATTGAGCATAAGCATCGCCTGCCCCTTTACACGTGCGGGACGGGTGTAACGAATCAAGTTTTTTTCACCACTGTCTTTACTCCAGGATTCGTATTCAAAGGTGCGCTTCTTTCCTGATGTAGTTACAATAGTCATAGTCATTTTGCCATAGACGGATTCCTGATTCATCAGGTCGTTTACTTTTGTGATAATTTGTTCAGCGGTTAGTTCCTGAGCAATTAGAGATGATGTTAGAATTAAAATTATCAATAAAATTTTCAATAAAATTTTCATAATTTCAATACCTCCGATATTTAAATTGATTTATTTTACCGAACTATCGGTCAATATAAAATAAACAAATCATTTATTTATTCCCTGTAAAAATTCATCAAAAAAATGAGTAGCAATATCGTCTATCGTAAAAAGAGATTTATCAAGAACCCATTGCAGCATGAGTCCATCTAAAGCGCCAATGAGAATTGATGCTGTTAGCGTTGTGTTCATTTTTTTGAATTTGCCCAGCCTGACACCCTCATCAAGGATAGCTTTAACAACAGTTCGATAGTCTGCATACAACTTATTTATGTCGATTAAACCTGTGGCGCCATCATGACCTGTGTGAATTCCTTCAGTCCAGAACTCGAACACAACTTCAATGTATTCAACACCAAAATTGCTGACAATTTCTGTCCAGCCAGTAATGATCGCTTTTAATTTAAGCACGGGGTCAGTTATTTTAAACAACCGTTTGCCCATCACAGTATCCATCATATTCATAAAATGCAGGAAGGATTCAGCAAAAATTTCATTTTTATCTTTAAAATATTCATAAATCGTTCCTTTGCCAATACCTGCAGCTTCTGCGATTTCAACCATGCGAGTATTAGCAAAACCTCGTTTGGCAAATACTTTAATCGCTGCTTGAACAATTTCCTGCTTTTTAGCTTGTTTGTCAACTATTTTTGGCATAATCTCCCTGATGTTATTTTTACTGACACGTCGGTCAATAATAAATCATTATAAAAATAAAGTTTCAAAATGTCAAGGAATTTTTTTTCTTGTAAATATTTTTTCGAATGCTGCTTTGCTGCGCTGGCCTGCTGATAGTTAATTCTTCGTTTCTTGGAATAAATTTACTATGTACTTAAAAACATCATACTTATTCTTGTATTCGTATTTAATACTCGGTACCAGTATCCTGAGCAATACAAAACTTGCTTACATTTCTTAAAATATTTCTAAATCCTGCAGAATATATTTTACTAATTTAACCCAAATTAAATTATTATTCTGATAAATATCAGTTTTTAATTTTTATACGTACAATCCAAACATCAACGCCGCTTCCTGGGTTTTTTCTGCTTCACCTCATTGCCTGTTTGTTTTTTTGCATGAGATATCAGCGGTTTTTTGCCTTTCTCTTTAAAACTTGCCACAATTTCCTCTGCATTTTCAAACGGGACAGTTATAAATGAAAATTTATCCATCACCTGTATATCACTGATCTGCCTTGATTTAATTGACACTCTACTTGTAACAAGATCAACAAGTTTTCTGGCATCAATTTTATCTTTTCTGCCGAGAGCAACAAAAAGCCTTGCTTTTCCCTGCCTGTCAAGCTGCTTTCCTTTTGTACTGAACTCTTTTATTTCACCATAGGCTGCAGGATTGAGTTCCTCTTCAAAGCTGTAGTTAAGCAAAGCTGCCAATATTTGTGTAGGGTTGTTGTCCTGAAGCAAATTTTTAGCCCAGTCATAATATTTTGCATCAACTTCATTCTCAAGAATTTTATTTAAATCCTGATATATCTTTTCCTTTTTGGCCTTGATAATATCCTGCACTTTTGGCACTTTAGACCTTTTGATATCGGTTTTGGTGAACCGCTGTATTGACATAAGCCGCTTGTACTCGCTTGGTGTTATAAATGTAATAGCTGTTCCTTCGTTTCCTGCCCTTCCAGTACGCCCTATCCTGTGAACATACGATTCAGGATCATAAGGCAGGGAATAATTGATTACATGTGTCAGATTGATAACATCAATTCCCCGTGCAGCAACGTCTGTTGCAATAAGAACATTTATTCTGTGTTTTCTGAATTTATCGAGAGTTCTCTCTCTCTGCGCCTGCGATATATCTCCGTGAATAGCTTCTGCATCATATCCCCTGTCTATCAAATGGGCAGCAACAGAATCCACATCGCTTTTTGTCCGGCAGAAAACAAGGCCGTAAAAATTGTCCTTAATATCAATTATCCTGCACAGTACTTCAAATTTATCAGATGCTTTTACTTCAAAGAAAATCTGCTCGGTCAGTTTGGTTGTCAGCTGCTCTTTCTTAACCCTTAAAAGCTCATAATCACCCATGTACTTATGTGCAAGTGCTTTTATCTTTGCCGGCATTGTTGCAGAAAACAGAAGCATTCTTTTATCTGCATTTGTATGCTTCATTATCTCTTCCATGTCGTCAATAAAGCCCATATTGAGCATTTCATCAGCTTCATCAAGTATAAGGTGTTCAATTTTTCCGATTCTCAGGGTTTTTCTTTTAAGGTGGTCAATTATTCTGCCCGGGGTACCGACAACAAGATGCACACCCTTTTTTAGCCGGCGCAGCTGCTGGTCAATTGACTGGCCGCCGTATATGGGCATTATTCTGATATCTTTCCTGCCTTTTAAAGAATTTATCTCTTCTGATACCTGAATTGCCAGTTCCCGTGTAGGGACAAGAATAAGTGCCTGGACTGTTCTGGAGGTTATATCAACCATCTCAATCAGAGGCAGTCCGAACGCAGCTGTTTTGCCGGTTCCGGTTTGTGCCTGCGCAATTATATTTGTATCATCCCTAAGCATTAAAGGAATGGTCATAACCTGAATTGCAGTTGGTTCTTCAAATCCCTTTTTATTAACAGCGCTCAACATTTGTTCCGAAAGCCCCAGATCTTTAAACGTCTTTTTTTCTTCCATTTTTCTCTTTTCCTATTATAATCAATTTGCTCAACTAAACATTATAATATACGCTTTTATTTTATAAAAAGATATGAAAACATGATATTGCAGGGAAGAAGATTATTTAACCATATCACCCCTTCGGGGTTGTGGTTTTTATGATACATTGTTTTCTATTATTGGACTCTATTAAATACCTTGAGCTTGTATATTCAATGTCCGCATCCTTGCATACAATGGCAGGATCACTTCCTCCCATCTCAAGCACACACTTTTTTAAAGAATCGGATGCCTTTTCGTCCTACGTCAGTACTGCCTGTAAAAAATATTTTTTCTACGGAAGAACCTACAAGAGCTCTCCCCTGATCTGCCCCTCCCTGAACAATCTGAAATACGCCTTCCGAAATTCCCGCATTACGGAAAAGGTTATAAATTTTTTCTGATATAAGAGGTGTCTGATCCGAGTGTTTAAAAACAACGCAGTTACCGGCAAGGAATGCAGGTACAATACTGCCGAGAGGAATGAGCAGAGGCCAGTTCCACGAAGAAATTATTCCCAGCACACCGAGCGGTTCAAACAGGATTATGCTTTCCCGTCTTTTAAAGAGAAGATGATGAAGAGGTACTTTTCTCTCTTTTAAAAACTTATCTGCATTATCTGCATAATAACCTGCAACATCAACACTTGCCGCTATTTCCAGAGAGAAGCTTTCCACAACAGGACGTCCCATTTCACGGGTTATCAATTCTGCAAATTCCATCCCCCTGTCTAACAGTAATTCCTGAACTTTCTTAATTATCTGTGAACGAACAGACAGAGGAGTATCCCTCCACAGCGGGAATACAGAACGTGCCTTTTTTACTATGAGATTAACATCTTCTGCAGGAGTTAACTCAACTTCTCCGTTTATTTCCAGAGTAGCGGGGTTAATTGACATTATCTTATCAGGACTCAAAATAAATTCCTCTCATTAATTAAACTATCTTACAAGCAGACATTTCTTTATTTCTGTAAAACAAACCTGAACTGATATAAAGAGAATCCTGTCGTATGATAAAATTTCCATTTAAAAATTGATGCCTCATACATAATTTCAAAACTTAATATTCCTATTACAACAATGGAACGCAGAGTCCAAAGCCAGCCGGCTTTATCCATTTTTCTAAAACGGAGACTTTGTACCACGTTTGTTTTGTAATTTTATATCCTTCGCTCTTCAGAATAAAATACGATAGAATCAGGGTTTTTTAGGAAAAATTCTCTTTCCAACCCTTTTCCTCATTCTTCTTAGAAACAAACCGCTCTCTTTAAAATAAAGGCTGATTCTTTCCCAAAAAGTAATTTTAAAAGACTCTTTTTTAACAAAAACCGTATCACTGCCTGTCTTATACCATACTATATAATTATTCTCATTCATCCAGGATAGTATCTGACTGATAAAAGGATTGATATATGCTGCCCCGTGTGTTTCCAATGAAATTACCGCCGGCCTGCTGGACATATTTTTAATTACATACCATTCACTGCCTTCAGTGTCAATACTTAACAGATCTATTCCGCCGTCATCAATCTCATCAAACGTCCTGCACTCAACTGTGATCTTGTCCTCATCCTTCAATACATAGTTATCATTTACAATTGCGGGAGCTACGCTTAAATCTGCAATAAATGACGAAGCATCCCTCTGCGCCAATTTAATTTCACCATTATAATCATATATTGCACATTCATAGAGAGTTAAGCTCTCAAGGCCTTTAAAGTGACTTTTAATCCGTTTAATAGATTCAGGATCAGGCTCAACCAGAGTACTTCTTACACCGCTTTTTATATAGCCATAAATATTCGATGTTTCAGGATGATATACTCCCACTTCTGCAGCATGTTGAGGATTAAATTTCTTTTTGCATAATTTGTCATATAACGACTTTTCCGACATACAGTTAAACCTCACAATTAAATAATGAACAATAAAGCACCTAAGTATTCCCCGAAATATGTCATTTTTAAATTACCGGCTCTTTATCAAAACCTTTCAGGCTGTTTGTATAAAGGGGGGATCCATTTTATAATTTTTCTGAAATACTTTGGGATTTTCAGCACCGGCCGGAATAACTTACCTCCGCAAAAATATTCATTTTTCTTTTCTCCGTGCAATTCAGTATGGATTTCTTATGAGCAGGAATAACAGTTATTTATCAGCGCACTACTCTATTTCACCGTACAGGAACTGTTTCCGAAGTTTCTCATCAAACTTTTCTATTGCATATCTTAACATTGTTCTCGGCATACTGTTATAATGTTTTCTCAAAAAATCATACTCTGTTTCAAAATCCCGTTTCCCCACTTCTCTCAGCATCCAGCCAACAGCCTTATGAATCAGATCATGCTTGTGGTTCAGCAGTATTTCTGCAATTTTTAAAGTATCGGAATACTGCCCGTTCCTTATAAAATGAAAGGTTGTTATTACTGCAATTCTCTGCTTCCACAGGTCTCCGGAATCTGTAAGTTCATACAGCAGGCTTTTATCCTTATCTTCGAGAAAGGGGCCCAGAATTTTATATGACGACAAATCAACAAGATCCCAGTTATTCACTCTCACCATATTATTGACATATAAATGAACAATTTCCCTCCTTTTCTCTTCTTCCTTCAATTTCTCAAATTTATAGATGAGAATAAAAAGCGATGTAAGTCTGTACTCATGAATTTCTGTATTCAGAAGCTGCTCAGCCTCCTGAAGAGTACAATCTTTATAATATCTTTTTGCAATTTTTCTCTGATCCGGTACTACAACACCTATAAATTTATCGCCTTCTCCGTAACCGCCGGGGACAGCTTTAAAAAACTTCTGAAGGTGCTGTGCCTTTTCAGCATCTGCTTTTTCTTTTAATTCTTTTTTTACGGATGAGATAATCTTCATTAATCCTCT
>JAGGVB010000053.1 GCA_021158245.1 bacterium
AGCGCGTCGTATTTATACTAAAGAGTTCAAATTGGAATCAATTCAATTAGTTGAATCCAAAGGTGGTAATGCATCTAAAGTTGCCAGAAATCTTGGAATCAGCCCAAATCTGCTTAACCGGTGGATACGTGAATACAAGGCAGATACTGAATACGCGTTTCCCGGACTTGGCAGACTGAAAGAACCGGAAGAAGAAGTGCGTCAGCTTCGGAAAGAACTGGCTGACACCAGGATGGAGCGAGATATTTTAAAAAAAGCCTTGGCCATTTTCTCAAAACCGTCCCAATGAAATACCGGTTTATACAAATGCATACGCATATGTTTCCGGTGGAGAAAATGTGCCATGCTCTCAAGGTCGGTCGGGGCGGCTATTACGCCTGGCTTGGGAGACCGCTTAGTAAGCGGGCAGAGGAAAACATGCAGTTGATTGAACGAATAAAGAATATCTACGAAAAAAGTCACAGACGCTACGGCAGCCCACGGATTACCGATGAGCTGCATAAGGAAGGATTTGTAGTCAGCAGAGCCAGAGTAGCACGCCTTATGAAAGCATATGGCATAAACGCTGTCAGTAAGAAGAAATTCAAGGTTACCACAGACAGTAACCATAACTACCCCGTGGCACCAAACTTACTGGAACGTGATTTTACTGTAGAAAAGCCCAATAGCGTGTGGGTATCTGATATCACCTACATATTCACTCAGGCTGGTTGGCTTTATCTTACTGTGATAATTGACCTGTTTAACCGCATGGTTGTAGGCTGGTCCATGAGCAGTAGCATGAGTGCCGCTGAAACGACAATAGCAGCCTTAGACCATGCATATGGGAGATTCCATCCTACAGAGGGATTGATCTTTCATTCTGATCGTGGTATTCAGTATGCATGTAAAGATTTCAAAGAACAGCTTGCAAAATACAAAATGATCCAGAGTATGTCAGCCAAAGGTGACTGCTGGGATAATGCTGTTGCTGAGAGCTTTTTCGCGACACTGAAAAAAGAAGAGGTGTATCGTTATAAATATCAAAATCGCTGGCAGGCCCGGCAGTCAATTTTTTCGTACATTGAAATTTTCTATAATCGTATTCGGAAACATTCATATCTTGACAACATGTCTCCGGTGCAATTCACGGCCATGAAAAAGGCTGTTTAATCTTAACTATGTGTCCATTTTTTTGTGGCAATTCCAGCCTTTTTAAGAGGCTGTAAACACAATGTGATCCCCTGAGCAAGGGATCATCAATTATGCACCTGGATAACCACCGGTTTTCTGAAAGGCCTCAATTCCAAAATACAACTGGCAAAACGACGAGCGCGTAGGTTTTGAAATATCCATAACTTTATCAACATAATTTATTTCTTAACGGCTGATCTTGAATATGATTACCTACGCTTTTCAACATGGAACAAAATTTTTTTAACATTATTTCTTAAATTCACACAAAATTTACATAAATTGTTGATCAAAGTCAACTATTTTTTATCTTAACAAAGGCACGTATTGGCTCAAAAATAAAGTAAGTTTAGAGGAATTGAATTATTTCATAAATTGATCGCTGCCTCAAAATAGATGTAACCGTAAAGACGGGAGATTTTAGGATGAGTACATCGACTTGTAAAAAAACTAAAAAAGTGCAACTATTCCAAATTATCAATATCTAAACAAATTCTGCTCTGTTTCTTCTACCTCAAGATCGCCTTTTTAACGGGCAAATTCATATAACTTCTGCCTGCTGTACAACTTAAGCCGGATAGTAATGTATTAATTCATTCATTAATTTGATTAAATAATAATATTGCTGACAGTGCACTGTAAATTTTTGCAGAGACCTGGAACATTGCTATTTCTTTATTTATATTTGCAGAGCTTCATGCTTTTATGCTTTACTAAAAACCAGTGTCACTTTTGTCCCTGCTCCTTCTTTGCTGTCAATGAATATATTACCCCTGTTTTCCCTGACAAAATCTCTGCATAAGACTAATCCAAGCCCGGTTCCTTTTTCACCCTCAGTACCTAATCTTGAATTTTGTTTATCAATTCTGAATATCTCTTTCTGTAATTTTTTTGGAATCCCCGTACCACTATCCTGTACATAAATTTCAACATTTTCACCTTTTATTTTTGCAGAAATATTGACTGCTTCCCCTCTGTTGGAAAATTTAATCCCATTAGAAACCAAATTCTGCAAAACAGATTTGAACATATTTGGATCGGCTTTGATAAATATATTGCTGCTAATATCTTTATTAATCTTTATTTCTTTTTGGTCTGCACTGCCGCTCATTAAATATACTACAGAATCAACCATGTCTGAAAGATGAATCCGCTCCGGTTTGTGCTTCATTCTTCCCTGTTGCAGCTGTGACCAGTTGAGAAGATTTTCCAGAAGATTAAAAAGATGCAGTGTATTTTTTTTCAATTCCGATGCAATATCTTTAATCTTTTCTTTATCAAGTTCATTGATCCTGTCTGCAAGGAGCCTTGATCCCGAAAGCTGTACCTGAAGAGGGCTTTTAATATCATGGGCTATAATGGAAAAAAACTTATCTTTTGTTAAATTTACTTCCTTTAACTCCGTAAGTATTTTCTTTTGCTTCCCGTTAACCTTTTTAAGCTTATTTTCCTTCTCCTGTATCTTCTCATTTGCATAAGACAATTCCATGTTTATTGTTTTTTGATATTTGTACAAACGCAGAATTATCGTTGATACAGTAATAATGATAATAAAGCCTATAATTAAAATCCATAAAAGAATATGCTGTCTCCACATCTTCATATCCTGAATAGCCTTTTCCTTCTTTAACAGCTCCATCTCCTTGTCTTTTTTCCTAACTTCGTAAGCAGTCTGTATTGCAGATATTCTCTTTTGGTTGTTTTCCGAATAAACCTCTGCAGCAACTGTATCGTATTTCCTGATAAAATTTAGTGCCGTTTTATAATCGCCTGTTTTATCATAGTAGAGGTAAAAGCCCCAATAAGCATACAATAAATCCGATTTACTCGCTGTTTTTTTTGCTAAATGCAGGATCTTTTCAAAATAGCTTAATGCAAAACTATATTTATTCTCATCTAAGTAAATTGATCCGATATTGTAATATATTAAAACAGTATTTCCCTTATCTCCAATCTTTTCACTGTTATTCATCGCTTTATTATAATATCTCAGAGCTTCTTTATTTTTCCCTTTACCTTGTTCAATAACCCCCAAATTCAGATACGCTGTTATAAGACCTGAAATATTGCCTATTCTTTTACACAATTTTTCCGCTTTCAGGTAATATTTTGATGCTTCTTCCATATTTTGTTTTCTCGAATAAACAACACCAAGATCAATATAAACTATTGACTGATTGACCAAATCTCCAGTTTTATCATCTAATTTCTCTGCTAATTCAAGATACTCTAATGCCTTATCATTATCCCCATTATCCATAAGTACTAAACTTTGATTTATATATCCCTTTATAATTCTGGCAGTATCTTTATTTGCCTCTGCAATCTCCATCATCTTAACAAAATAACCAAGGGCCTTATCCTTCTCACCAAATGAATTATATACAAGGCCGATATTTATCAACGACTCGCATATACCAACATGATCCTGTAATTTCTCGAATATACTTAAAGCTTGCTTATTGTAGTCATAAGCCGCTTTTAAATCTCCTTTTGCCAGATAATTCACTCCTGTATTTTGCAAAGCTTCTGCAATACCTTTTTGATATCCCAAATCCTTTGCAAATTTTATAGCCTTTTTTGAATACTTCAATCCTGAATCAGGAAAAACAGTATTATAAGCAAACGAAATCTTATTAAGAATATCAATTCGAGCCACTTTTTCATGCTCTTTTATAATAGACTTAAGACTGTCAATTTTTTGCTGTTGTGCAAAAATAACCGCAGGAAAAAACCAGATCAGCAGTATATATCTTTTTTTCATGTTTTTCTCTTTATGATATAATAAACACTCATTGACTCGAATGACAAAATCAACAGAATAAAATATGCAAAAAAGGTGCCAGATTTAAAGCCAAAATAAATTAGCTGCCTAATGCCTTAATAAACCGCTATTTATAGAAAAATAACAGCGATTGCGGTTAATCTGTTTATGTACAAATTAAGGCCGAATTATTTTAATTTGGTAAATCAAACCAAATTCATCTCCGGATATCAGCCGCCCGTCTCTCTTGTTGCACACAGTGTAGCGGATATCCTCTCCCATTGATGTAACAATTACTGTTTCTGCATTTTTTCCGCCGTATTCGTTTTAACGGCATTATCAATCAGAACAACATTCGTCTGTTCAAGCCGTCGCAAGAAACTAAGTACTATATAAAACCGTAATTTATTTAAAGTTTAGTGCATATGACCATAGGAATCCGTAAATTTGAAAGAATACTAAAAATTAAGGAGAATCCTTATGGTAGATGTAAAACATAACTACGGCATCAAGCGTTTAAAATCAAAAGATGCCAA
>JAGGVB010000054.1 GCA_021158245.1 bacterium
CACTTTTTTTAATTTCCTGTTTGCAAATATCCATTAATTCCGTACATTTCTTTTTGGGTTAATTGACTATCTGAATATTTATCTACAATACTTGCAACAACATCGGCTAAATATTTTATTGGGAGGCTATTGTGGAGCTACAGATCAAAGAGGTACAGAACAAAAAGGATTTGAAAAAATTCATATCATTTCCTTATGATCTTTATAAAGGTAACAAATACTGGGTTCCGCCTTTACGTTTTGATGAGATGAACACTCTTGACTGGAACAAAAATCCCGCTTTTGATTTTTGTGAAGCCAAATACTGGCTTGCATACAGAGACGGAAAAATTGTCGGAAGAATTGCGGGAATAATTAATAACAAATACATCGAAAAATGGGGTAATAAATACGCTCGTTTCGGCTGGATTGATTTTATTGATGATGTTGAAGTTTTAAAAGCACTTATCAGCACTGTTGAGACATGGGCTTCGGAGAAAGGTATGGAAGCAGTTGAAGGCCCCCTGGGATTTACAGATCTTGATTACGAAGGTATGTTAATAGAAGGTTTTGAAGAACTGGGCACCATGGCAGGAATTTATAACTATCCCTACTATCCACAGTATATTGAAAAACTTGGATACAAAAAAGAAGTTGACTGGCTGGAATTTGAAATTAAAACTCCTGACAGTGTACCGGAAAAAATTGAAAGAATTGCAGAAATATCACTTAAACGAAATAAACTAAGCGTGCTGGATATTAAGAAGAAAAAAGACCTGTTAAAATATGCGAATGATATGTTTCATGTACTTAATTCAAGTTATGAACATATCTTCGGATTTGTTCCACTTACCGAGAGGCAGATAGACGTATACATTAAACAGTATTTTGGATTTGTCAAGCCCGAATACATCTCAATAATTCTTGATAAAAATGACAAGGTTGCCGCTTTTGGAATCACCATGCCCTCCTTTTCAAAAGCTCTGCAGAAATGCAGGGGAAGATTATTCCCCTTTGGATTTATTCACCTACTTAAAGCGATGTATAAAAATGATACACTTGATCTGTACATAATCGGTGTA
The DNA here is from genome assembly GCA_021158245.1 of bacterium. Lineage (NCBI taxonomy): Bacteria > bacterium. Next base: position 1,062 of record JAGGVB010000054.1, read on the forward strand.
AGGCCGGACCTGCAGGGTAAGGGTGTAAATGCCATTATGTTTAATGAATTAATAAAAATTATTTCCGGCCACAGCTTTGTCAAAGCAGAAACTAATTACGAACTTGAAACCAACACAAAAGTTCAGGCTCAATGGAAATTCTTTGACAAACGGCAGCATAAAAGAAGAAGATGCTATAAAAAACAACTGACTGTATAACACTGTACTTTTAATAATAGTGGCTGTATCAAAAGTCGATTTGAAGTCATTAAAAGGAGCGAAGCGACATAGCAATCTCAGGAATTGAGCACGAATTAAAGAGATTGCTTCGCAAAAAGACGCTCGCAATGACAGGGTTAGGACTTTTGATACAGCCCCCGAAAAAGTAAGTATTTTAATTGATTTATAAGTAGTTGAAGTTTTTACCATATTTAATTGCGGCCTGAATTGCAGCAGCCATACCGTCAGGAGAAGCAACACCTTTGCCGGCAATATCAAAAGCAGTACCGTGATCTACGGAAGTCCGCAGAAAAGGAAGGCCCAGAGTAAAACTGACAGTCCTGTAAAAATCAAGAGTTTTTGCTGCAATATGCCCCTGGTCGTGATAAAGAGAAAGCACTCCGTCAAACATCCCCTCATTGGCAAGATGAAATACACTGTCTGCTGGTACCGGCCCCCTGACATCTAAAAGCTCCTGCTGTGCCTGTCTTATTGCAGGCCTTAAAACATCAATTTCTTCTCTGCCGAGAAGTCCGTTATCCCCTGCATGGGGATTAAAAGCAGCTACAGCAAGGGCAGGCTTTTCAATACCGAACAGCACTAAATATTTTATGCATCGTCTTACCTCTTTCAGAATTAAATCTTTATCAATTATAGAAGAAACTTCTTTTAGAGGTATATGCTTTGTTAAAAAAAATATTTTCAGCCTTCCGGTTAAGAACATAGTATCAGCCTTTTCTACTCTGCAGCGGTCTTTAAAAATTGAGGAATGATCCAGATACCCGGCACCTGTACGCGTAAGAGACTGCTTGTTAATCGGGCCTGTAACTACTGCGTCCAATTCTCCTGCCATTGCCATATCAATGGCATTCTCAATATTAACTAGAGATGCACGCCCGCAATCAACATCAATTATTCCGAATGTAACAGGACCTCTGATAATTCCGGAAGGCACATATAATATTTCATTCTTATCAATTCTATTATCAGTTTGTTTTTTATATTCTCTAAACCTGACATTACTTCCAATAAGCTCTTTTGCCTGATTCAATACCGCAAGATCGCCAAAAACAACAGGCAGCCAATTATCTTTGCCTTTTATTCTGTCAATAGCTTTTAAAACAATCTCCGGCCCGATACCTGCAGGATCTCCTGTTGTTATCCCGATTTTCAGCCGTTCTGTCATGTACACCTCAAATAAATGATCAACAAATTATACTAAAAATTTACAAAAATTATAATTAATTTCAAAATGCTTCCTGACGAGAAAAAACTTCAATTTTCAAGCGAATAAATATCTTGATTTTATCAAATAAAATAATTAAAATTATAGGATTAAGGGATTAATTATCACAAAATAATTATCTTATAGGTACTGCCGTGAATTTGATAAAATTTATTACAGATGTGCCTTCAAATCAGTGGATTACTTTCCTTCTATTTTTTGGAGGAATTGTCTTTTTTATCGGACTTGCAGAGTTTCTCCGAAAAACCATAGGATGGAGTCAGGAATTCAACAGAAAATTGGTTCATATCCTTACAGGGGTTCTTGTTTTTCTCAGCCCCTTATTTTTTAAATATCCTGCTCCTCTCGTTATTCTCGGCATTATTTTTACAATTGTGAACTCTGTCGCCCTTGCCACTGATTCTTTAAAAGGCATGGATAACTCTGAACGTAAGACCTATGGAACAGTATATTTTCCCATTGCTTTTATACTTCTTATATTCACATGCTGGACATCTTATAAATCAGTTCTTATGGCATCTATTCTAATCCTAGGTATTGCAGATGCTATGGCAGCAATTGTAGGAGAATCCGTAAAAAATCCCCGAATTTTTAATCTTACAGGAGAAAAAAAATCTGTCCAGGGCTCTTCTGCAATGTTCGTATCGACCTTCCTGATTGTTTTTTTTACTCTTCCGTTAATCGATTACCTTGATAACATTACCATAAGTTTCGCCCTGTCATTTTGGATTGCTATTGTCACTGCACTATTTGCTACAGGGCTGGAAACTTTGTCATTTGCCGGATCAGACAACCTCACAGTTCCCCTCGGCTCTGCTTTTGCAATGAGCTTCATGTTACACTCATCTACAAACGGAAGGATTATGCTTACAGCAGGTGCGCTTATTGCTATTGCGGTTGCATACTCATCCTACAAAGCAAATTCACTTTCTAAAAGCGGCAGTATGGCAACATTCATTCTGGCATTCATTATCTTTGGCGCAGGTGGATTAAAATGGTCTATTCCAATATTAACTTTCTTTGCCTTATCCAGTGCACTCTCAAAAATTGCAAAAAGAAAAAAAGAAAAATACTCGCTTATGTTTGAGAAATCAGACACAAGAGATATTTATCAAGTTCTGGCAAACGGCGGTATTGCCGGAACAATCATGTTTTTAAACATATACTTCCCGTCAAATATCTGGTACTATATCTACATTGGTACTCTGGCAGCAGTTAACAGTGACACCTGGGCAACTGAAATAGGAGTACTTTCAATTTACAGCCCTGTATCTTTCCGTTCTTTTAAAAAGACAGAAAAAGGGCGCTCAGGAGCAATTTCAATACTCGGTACATTGAGTGCTTTTATAGGCAGCGCTGTAATAATTCTCAGCGGATTTCTTGCCGCACCGGAACTGTTCCGTGGTGACACAAGGATAGAACTTTTAATGCTGATCACAGTAGCAGGCTTTTCAGGAAGCTTTATTGATACGGTGCTCGGGGCATTTTTCCAGGCTCAGTATAAATGCCCTGAATGCGGGAAAATTACCGAAAGAAAAACCCACTGCAGCGGCATTGCAACGCAAAAGGTATCCGGCATCAGTTGGGTCAACAATGATATTGTAAATTTTACATGCTCTGTAACCGGAGCTTTAGTAACATACGTTTTCATAAAACTTTTAATTTAAAAATTTTGAAATGGAGTATTTAACAAAACCGATATACAATCAAAGGGAGGAACAATGAAGCTATCCGTAATTGGAACCGGATATGTCGGGTTAGTTGCAGGTGCGTGTTTTGCCGAGGCAGGCAACGAAGTCATTTGCATGGATAACGATAAAGAAAAAATAGATAAACTGAATAATGGGATTATTCCTATTTATGAACCCGGTCTTGATAAAATGGTAGAGAGAAACAGTCAAAACAATAAATTATTATTCACAACGGATATTAAAAAAACCGTGGAAGACTCTGATGTGATTTTTATTGCCGTAGGTACTCCGCCTGATGAGGATGGTTCTGCAGACCTTACCTACGTACTTTCCGTTGCAAAAGATATCGGGAGTTACATGAACAGAGAAAAAATTGTCGTTGATAAAAGTACTGTTCCTGTTGGTACTGCACATAAAGTTTATGAAACAATTAAAAAGGAGACGGAATACAATGTAGTTGTTGTATCAAATCCCGAGTTTTTAAAAGAGGGAGCAGCCATTGACGATTTCATGTATCCTGACCGGGTTGTAATCGGAACAAGCGACAAACAAGCAGCAGAAACAATGCAGGAACTTTATGCGCCATTCGTAAGAACAGGTAATCCCATAATTGTCATGGATGAATTAAGCGCAGAAATAACAAAATATGCAGCAAACTCACTTCTTGCTACAAAAATTTCATTTATGAATGAAATTGCAAATTTCTGTTCAACAGTAGGCGCAGATGTATCAATGGTAAGAAAAGGCATTGGATCCGATAAAAGAATCGGCTACTCCTTTATATTCCCCGGAGTAGGCTACGGAGGATCATGCTTTCCAAAAGATGTAAAAGCTCTTATTCGTACTGCAAAGCAGCACGAATATGATATGAGGATTCTCCAGTCTGTTGAAGATGTTAACGAAGATCAGAAAAAAGCACTAATCCCTATGATAGAAAAACACTATGGGAAAAATCTTAAAGGAAAAACATTTACATTGTGGGGACTCAGTTTTAAACCCAAAACCGATGATATGAGAGAAGCCCCTGCAAGAATTATCATTAAAGAACTTGCAGACAGAGGAGCCGCTATTCATGCCCACGACCCTGCAGCTATGGACGAAGCACGAAGACTTGGTCTTGACAAGAATGTTACTTTGTTTGACGATAACTATGAAGCGCTAAAAGGAAGTGACGGCCTTTTAATTATAACCGAATGGCTTGAATATCGTGAACCGAACTTTGATAAGATCAAATCTCTGCTTAATGCTCCTGTTATTTTCGACGGAAGAAATATATACAACCCGAAAAAAATTCGTGAACATGGATTTATATACTTCAGCATAGGAAGGCCGTAAACATAAAACAAATTTTTCATTTCTTATAACCAGGAGGTAGTAACATGTCGATTATTTATGATATTAATGCACGGGAAATTCTTGACTCCCGGGGCAATCCCACAATAGAAGTGGATGTTATGCTTGAAAGTGGAATTGCAGGGCGTGCTTCTATTCCGTCAGGAGCGTCCACAGGAGAGCATGAAGCAGTTGAATTGCGCGACGGAGATAAAGACCGGTTCCTCGGCAAAGGCGTATTAAATGCTGTTGACAATGTGGTTGACACGATTGCTGAAGATCTAATCGGTGAAGACAGCCTGGAGCAGCCGACTATTGACCAGATGATGATTGAACTTGACGGAACTAAAAACAAATCAAAGCTCGGCGCTAATGCAATTCTCGGTGTATCCCTTGCAGTTGCAAAAGCAGCAGCGAGCTATTCAGGACTACCCCTCTACAGATACATAGGAGGAGTAGGAGCACGCTTTCTGCCCGTACCGTGTATGAATGTACTTAACGGAGGATCTCACGCTGATAATAATGTTGACCTTCAGGAATTCATGATTGCACCTGTAAATGCTCCGAGCTTTGCAGAAGCATACCGTATGGGTTCGGAAATCTATCACACACTTAAATCTGTGCTGAAAGACAAGGGTTATGCAACCAGCGTAGGAGATGAGGGAGGTTTTGCTCCGAACCTCAAATCAAACGAAGAAGCAATTCAGTCCATTGTCACTGCAATTGAAAAAGCAGGATATAAACCCGGAGAGGATGTTTTTATCTTTCTTGATCCTGCTGCATCTGAATTTTATGACAAAGAAAAGAAAAAATATATTCTTGCATCTGAAAATAAAGAGCTCTCCGCTGATGAGATGGTCAGCTACTACGAAAATCTCATCAACAAATATCCCATACCTTCTATTGAAGACGGTATGGCAGAAGATGACTGGGATGGCTGGAAAATAATGACTGACCGCCTGGGCGGAAAAATCCAGATAATGGGTGACGATCTGTTCGTTACCAACCCTGAAAGGCTCATGATGGGAGTGGAAAAAGGAGTCGCTAACAGCATTTTAATCAAACTAAATCAGATCGGAACCCTTACTGAAACTCTTGATACAATTGAGCTTGCTTCATACTATGGATACACTGCAATGGTATCCCACAGATCAGGCGAAACCGAAGATACAACAATAGCGGACCTCGTAGTGGCAACTGGTGTCGGACAGATCAAAACAGGCGCACCCTGCAGAACCGAGCGTATTGCAAAATACAATCAGCTCCTAAGGATTGAAGAATCCCTCGGTGAATCTGCACTGTACTATGGGAAAAAAATACTTAAATTCTCAAAGTAGAAAAATACAATTATATTGCTTATCTTCCCCTGTCCTCTATTTTGGGTAGGGGAAGAATTTTTAAACAGGATTATATGGCAAAAACATCAAAAAAATCTATCTATAGAAAAAGGAAACGAATTTTTTTCTGGCTTCTCGTGCTTTTGCTGCTGCTGCTCTTTTCAATTGGAAAACGGGGCTTTATACAGCATATCAAAGTTAAAATTGAACATAGAAAACTAAAAAAAGAAATTGAAGCTTTGAAGTCGGAAACAGAAAACTTAAAGAAGGAAAAAGAGCTTTTAAAAAAACCGGAATATATTGAGAAAGTGGCAAGAGAAGAGTATGGCATGGCAAAAAAGGGAGAAAAAGTATATAAAATAGTTCCGGAGAAAAAAGATAAAACTCCATAACACTATAACTGCAGGGGAAAGTATGTTAAATAAATTAAAAGCAATATTCCTTACCGGAATTCTTGTCCTTGCTCCGATCACTCTCACAGGATACATACTTGTATTCCTTTTCCGTTTTTTTGACGGGCTTATGAAAAATTCCGTAATGCGTTTTCTATATAGATTTACGGGTTTGTCTCCTGATACCGGTTCTATACCCGGTGTAGGGATCCTTGCTGTTCTGATTCTTGTGATCATTACCGGAATTATTGCCCGAAATTACTTTGGTAAAAAATTTATCAGCCTTGGTGATTATCTCTTAACCCACATACCTCTCGCAAACAGAATTTACATTGCAATAAGACAGATAAGCGAAGCCATATTTACAGAAAAACGGGAACTATTTGAAAAAGCAGTACTCATAGAGTATCCCAGGAAGGGTATCTATTCCATAGGATTTTTTACACAAGATACGCGCGGCCCCATACAGGACGCAATAGAACAGGATGTTATAAGCATTTTTATTCCTACTGCACCAAATCCTACTTCAGGATACCTGCTCTTCATACCCAAAGATCAGGTCATGGACCTGGATATGAGCGTAGAGGAGGCACTTAAACTTGTAATCTCTGCAGGATCAATAGACGTTAAAAACCGTTTACACCCCACTGGAACAAAAAAGGTGTAAACTTAATATTTTTTGTACCGGGAAAAAAATTGAGGGCAAGTTGTGAGGGTTTTTTCCCCTCTTCTGACAGGGAAAAAGCAGGCAGATATGATCCCTGTTATACTATCAATAATTATTATTTTTTCCATTGGGACAAAATTTTTATTTGCGGCCCGGGGAGATTCCCTTTCTGTAATTTTTAACCAGGGGATAAATACTGCCACATGGGGAGTAAAAGCAAATTATCTGTCCCCAGTGGGAAAACCTGTGAGAATTTCGTTTAAAGAGGCTCTTCTTTCATCTTTATTGAGAACAGGTAACGGAATGAAATGGAAAGACCAGCATACTTTTACAATTCTGCTGACAAGGCCTGTCTGTTCATTTCTATCCCTTAATGCAGGAGCTGAATCGTTTCTGTACAGAGATCGCCAATCCGGGTTTGATAGCAACATTGCAACACATTCCGCAGGAGTAGGCTTTAATTTTTCCAAAGGGAATATTTCTATTCCTTTCAGCGCAGGAATTAAAAATGATTCAAGATACGGACATAATGACACCGGATTCAGTTATAAAACAGATGTTAATATCCCGAATTTTAAAATCGGAGATTATATTAATTTTTTCACAGCACACAGGGAGTACGACCATCTGAATAAAAGAAGGAACTCTGACATTTCCATGTCTTACAATATACACAGAACTTTTTATAACGAAACAACAGACTCTTTGCATCTTTCGTACGGACAGATGAGAAGAGAATACTACCTTTCAGCGCTTGGAGATATTGAGAGCCGACAGGAAAAAAGAGTACAGGCAGAAAATCGGCTGAACTACAAGATTAACGACAAATTATCATACAGAATATACAGCAACTTCGGATCCAGAATTTTATCTATCTTTCAGATAACAGACTCAACAAAGACTCTTTCACGAAAAAGAAACGACTTTTTCTCAAATATGAGAGGGGATTTTGACATTTCTTTTAAACCTGTAGATATAAAGCTGCACATTGGCTACGAAACAATGGATCAAAACTATAAACTATCAGGTATCACAGGCATGTCAACAGCACATCTTTCAGTACCTGATAATAAAAGCTCCTACACTACAATGGCCCTTTCCTGCGCTTCTGCATTCTCCGCTGACTCTATGGTTCTGACAGGATTTATACAAAAATTTAAATACGATACACCTTCATCTGACAATTTTGACGACAGAGACGAACTACAAATTCGCTGCAGCTTTTCCGAATACCACACATTCTCCGGAAATATAAAAGCTGTTGTTTCAGCAAGTATCAACTTTCATCACAGAGTCTATATTTTTGGTGAAAGAAGCGGGGATAATAACTGGACAAGAATATTAAAATTCAACCCCGGCATTGTATGGAAGCCATCAGCACACCTGTCATGGTCACACTGGATTCAGGTGCTTGCAAACTATATCAGTTACGATTTTGAAGATATGCTTCCCGGAGTGAGAAGTTTTCTGTACAGAAAGTTCATGTCACAGGACTCGCTGACAATAAATCTGACAAAAAAGAACTCTTTAAGAGTTACTCTGCAAACTGAATTTGACGAAAACGGCAGATTTTTATATGAATCATGGTCTGAAGAAAAACTCTTTAACAGAAACAGGAGTATTCTCGAAATAATTTCAGTGTACAAACCCTGCAGATACTTTCGTATCGCATCAGGATACTCATATTTTTTCCAGAACGGAAAGCAATATTCACGAGGTGCAGGTTCTTCATCTGCAATGAATCTTTATTACATGCAGCACGGCCCATCTCTCGAAATATCGTACAGAGGCAGCCGGCTTTTTCTAACTGCACGGGGCAATACATTTATTACAAAAACAAAATCTTTAAATAAAAAAACTTTAACAAGAATATCATTAACCATGAACTGGGCTTTAAATTAACCGTAAAAACTACTATGAAAAACAGAAAAAAGACAATTTCCCTTACAATCCCAAGCACCCTGGATCAGCTTGAAAAAGTTGAAAAGCTGTCATCAAGTATATCTAAAAAAATGGAACTTTCATCAGACCAAACCGATAACCTCGCAATCGCAGTTACAGAAGCAGTAGGCAATGCTATTGTACACGGCAATAAAATGCAAAAAGAAAAAACTGTTGATATTGTCTTTAAATTGAGTACCGATGAACTTGAGTGTTCAGTATCCGACAGAGGCAAGGGTTTTAATGAAAAAAGCCTTTCAGATCCACTGGATCCTGAAAATATTATGAAGGAGAGCGGCAGGGGAATATTTATTCTTGAGGCCCTCATGGACAGCGTATCATATTCGTTTTCTTCTGAGGGCACAACCGTAACATTCGTTCTAAAAAAGAAGTTTGAATAGTGACTCTATCTTACATCACATCAATTCTATACCTTACTTTAGGGATTATCATTATACTGCTTGGAATAATAATCCTTAATGAAAATATAAGACAACGTGTCAATCGAATCACAGGGATTATGATGCTGCTTGCAGGAACAGGCCCGATTTTCGGGGCATTCGGGCTGTTAATGCAGACATCACCATTAATATATTCCAATCTTCAATCCTTCAGCAAATTATTTCTTGTTTGGGAATTTTTCTTTCCCCAGATGCTTCTATTCTCTTTTGTATATCCTCAGGAGATAAAATTTGTAAAAAACCGGCCATATCTGAAATATTTGATTTTCATCCCGCATCTCATTCATTTTCTGCTTGTATTTACTTTTTCATCTCCTGAACAAGTTCGCCACCTTATTAACCTTAGTGCGATTTCTGACAAATTCGGACTTATAATTCAGCCTGTTACAATTGCTATCGGCATTATATTAGCTCTGGTAAGCCTGATTTATGAATTTCACGCAAACTTTTTTGCACTAATCAACTTAATTTACATTATTACTGCCATTAGCCTAATGCTCTGGGGTTACAGCAGGCTTCAAAACCAGCGTCTTAAAAAACAAGTGGGAATTGTTCTATGGGGTATCCGCGCAAGTGTAGGCCTTTACGCCATTGCATTCATATTTCCCCATCTGCATATAAGCTTATTATCAAGATCCATAAGTTACCTGCTTGTAACAGGGGCTCTTCTTATCGGAGCAGGATCCATTGCATGGGCAATAATAAAATACAAATTTCTTGATATAAGATTCATTATCAGAAAAGGCCTGGTTTTTTCTCTTGCAACTGCTATTCTTATAACTATTTACCTTCTACTCTTTGCAGAGGGTAAAAAAATCATGTCACACTTCTTTCCCATTGATATCCCTGCAATTGAGATTATCTCCATTTTATTTGTTTTACTCTTTTTTCAGCCCATACTCGGTACAATTGAACGCCTTATTGAAAAATTCTTTATGAAAGACAGACTCGATTACAGGAATATACTGCAGAACCTGAGCCGCGACATTCTTACAACTCTTGACCCCGGAGCCTTAAAAGATAAAATCACGTCAACACTTAAAGATACAATGTCTCTTACCTTCGCAGAACTTATAATGCGTTCTGTTGACGGCAATCTTATACTCAATCTTCCTGACAGACAAGTTATTTTCTCAGGCAAAGAAGAGTGGATATCCATTCTTAAAGAACAGACCCAGCCTACAGGATTTGATGACATCTCCATACAGACCCATGATGAACCGTACCTTGAACCTCTCAGAGAGCTTAACCCTGTACTGCTAATACCATTTATTCACAGAGACAAACTTAGCGGAATTCTTCTACTCGGAGAAAAAATATCCCGAACAAATTTTTCTGCAGAAGAGATGATGATTCTGAGCGTACTTTCGTCACAGGCGGCAATTGCACTGGAAAATGCTGTGCTCTACACAGACAGCCTGGAAAAGCAGAAAATTGAGGAAGAACTTGAACTTGCAAGGGAGATTCAGACAAACCTTCTGCCGAAAGATTCTCCCGATAGTCAAATTTTTGAACTTGCAGGACACAATATCCCCTCTAAGGAAGTAGGAGG
>JAGGVB010000055.1 GCA_021158245.1 bacterium
CCTGAGCGTCACAATCAATGATCAGTACTTTTTTGCCAACAGCAGCGAGCCCTGCTGACAAATTAGTAACAAGTGTTGTTTTGCCTACTCCGCCTTTACTTGTGGCAACTGCAATCCGCTTCAGAACGGCCTCCTCTCAATTTTGGATACAATCATATATTAAACCGCATATATCTTAAGCAATCTACATGCCATGCAACTTTAATTATTAAAATCAGGAGTTTTTTTATACCTTCTATAAATCCTTAATAAACAATAAGCTAAAAATTTAAATTTCCAATATTTACCTGCAGAAATTTTAATTATCAGCAAGTACTATTTTAACCGCTTACTAAGTAACTATTAAAAGGTAATTTCTCCCTATTGCATTATTTTTACCAAAATATTTGGGAGTATCTTCTTTGAGGAATGATTTACGGAAGGATTTATTTATTCTTCTGTAATTTCTTATGTTTCTGCTTTTCCTCTATGGGATGCCTCCCTGCAATTTTCAAATTAAATCCATTCATTTGTTTTTCCTCTTAATCTACCCCTTGAAAAAGCATCGGCTGTCAGCCGAGGACCTCTGCAATCTTCTCTTTTATTGTTTCCGGTGTAAATGGTTTTACAACATAGTTAGCTGCACCTATTTTCAGGGCATCCATAACACTCTGCTTTTCCGCCTGAGTTGTAACCATTATTACCGGAATCCCCTTTGTCTTATCATCAGACTTTACCTGCTGAAGAAGAGCGAAACCATCCATATTAGGCATGTGCCAATCAGCAAGGATCAGCCCTATATCCGTCTCTTTTGAAAGAGCATCCAGTGCTTCAATTCCATCAGCAGCATGTACTACATCTTTGAATCCGGCTTCATTAAGACAATTGGTAAGAATACGTCGCATTGTACTGGAATCGTCAACAACAAGAACTTTCACAACATTCCTCCTTGAATTTAGCTGTTCAAAAGTTTATCCACAACTTTTTTTATAACATCAATACTGTCATAATAATTATCTATGATTCTCTTTTGTACCTGTTTTATCTTTAGTAAACCAGAGATATCCTCTGATTCGGCTTTATCAGAGTATACTGATTGTGTATGAGACGTTTTATCCATTACAGGAGAAAAATTCAACATTGACTCCGCAGTTTTTTGCTGTACGGAACCTCTGTTATAAAATCCTGTAATCACCCTCGTTGCAGCTTGTTTAACCTTATCCTGACGGGCTTCAGGCTCCCGAAGTTTTGCGTAAGCTTCCTTTATATCCGCAAGTATTGCATTCTTTTTATTCAGGTCTCTCGCCTGCCTCGATATCTCAACCTTATCACTGCCGGAAGTCTTTGCGCCTTCCTTGTTCTTTACCGGTTTTGCCCCATTTTTCTTTGCATCAAAATAATTTTTTGATGCTCTGAATAATCCGGATCCTGGAGGTATGTGTTCAACGCTCATACTAACCACCTTTTTCTCAGCGCTTATGCACTGAAAGCAGCACTGCTGCTTCTGTTCCTCTCATTTGTATAGCCGCTGATATTTTTTTTCCCGTCAAGAAGTTTATTCAATTTGATACTTATTTCACGGCCTTTTTTTTCCAATTTATCCCTTGTGCCTGCATCTACTTTTGTGATTGTCCTTGTAATGTCCCGAAGTGATCTTGCCAAAGTTACAACATCTTTCCACTCGGATGCTCCGGAATCCAGCAGCCCTTTATCACGCAAAATTTGCAGGTTTTCATCAAGTTCAACCATATGGCGTATAATTTGGCCTCTAATTGTTAGTTTCTCTTCCGCCTGCTCTATAGCTCCCCTATCAAGAAGCTGCTGGATTTCAAAAGCCCCAGATTTCACTGATTCGGCGCACTCCAGCTCCTGTAATAAAATTTCGCTCGCTGTTTCTCCTGGTATAATCATTTTCGCCGCCTTTTCTATATTTCTACATCAAGCAAGAGCCCCATAACATTACTGATCTTTTCCATTAGCCGTACCATTTTCTCCGGTGGTATCTCTCTTATCACTTTCTCAGTATCCTTGTCCACAACTTTGATAATTGTTCTGCCTGTCGACTTATCAACTGAAAATGAAAGGCTCGTATTAAAGACAGAAGAAACCTTGTTCATACCATCAGCTATCTCCTGTGCTGTATGCTCATCCAGGGCGACCGCATTTTCAACATTATTCTGGACCTCTCTTGACTGTGACGAAATTTCCCGCTCCGGAGCAATATTGGAAGAAGCTGCTGATTCTCCGATAAGAATACTGTCTTTAACTTCATCAATCGGATGAATTCCCTGTACTCCGCTCATAAATCTCACCTCCTCTACACTTATTATCCTAACAAAGAATTAATGCTGTTTGTTAATGAATTAACTAAATTTAGCTGATTATTTGCCATAATCAGCATACTCTGCAGAGATGAAAATTGCGTTCTGTAATAATTTTCCCGCCCTGCAAGCCTCTCGTCCAGGCTGGCAATTCTCTTATCTATCTGATCAATCCTGTCATCAAGAGAATCGCTTCTGTCATCAATAATTCCGTAGGTCTCTGTGAACGGCTCAATCAGACTCTTTAATCTTGCTGCAACTCCGTTTGTCGAATTAAAAAGATTTTCTACAGATGCCGGATCATCATTAATCCAGTCGGTAAATGCAGAAGAATCCGATATTGATGCATGCAGGTCATCACCGAGAGTAATTCCGATTTCCGAAAGGTAAGACGGCTTATCTGTATCAACACCGCTTACCTGGCCGAGAAAAATTGAAAGAATGCTGTTCTTTAAGGATAAAAATACGCTCTCACCTGCAAGAGGCCCTCTTGAATAAGAGGTTGTATCAACATCTGTCTTCAGTTTGATGTAATCTATAAAATCATTGTATTTACTCAGCATTGTGTTTATTTTATTTCTTACCTGCGTGTCGTCCTTTTCAGCTTTCACTGTAACAGCTTCTGTGTCGCCGTCAGTATAACTGTCATTCGCAACTGTTACAGCCTTGAGTGTAAATTTAATTCCGTTAATAGTAAAATTATTGGATGATTTTGTTATCTCATCGGACGCGCTTGTGGAATTAATCGTAAATTTTGCATCGTTCCCTGATGTTTGGGTAACACCGGAAAATTTTAAAGTATCTGTCAGAAATGTTCCTGACACATCTTCCCATTGTATTTCTTCGCTTCCGGTTGCACTTGCAGTAAAGACAATTTTATCGAGAGTATCATCATAAAAAGCAGTTACTCCTGCATCAGAGCTGTTAATTCTGGAAATAATATCATTTAAACTGTCAGCATCAGCATCCCATTCAATTGTAGCTCCGTTTATTTTAAAACTTCCGGAATCAGATTCCGAAAGGGCTGTATCAAAATTAATTTTATAAAGATAATCCGAAGCATCAAGCCCTGTCTGATTTGTTGAATAGGTGTCTGCTGTAATATTTGCCTCAGTTAATAATCCGTTTGTACCTGTTTCAGAAATGATAAGAGAAGAGGTGTCTGTACTTTCGAGGATGATTTTATCACGATCCGAATCGTAATAGATATTTGCATTTGCAGCACTGTCATTTACTGCATCAAAAAAATCATCAACAGTAGAATAATCCGCGAGAGTAAAAGCTGTTCCGTTAATCGTCACTGTACCGTCAGGCGTTGTATCGAAACCTGCATCTGCCCATGATTCTGACGTATCAATTGTTGAATAGCCGTCTACAACCTGTATTGAACTCATTACTGATGCATGCGTATTAAGATAGCCTGTACTTTTCATTGTTGTTGCAGTTGCCATCTGCCTGATTCTTATATCATACTGCCCCACTGCAGCATCATCACCGGCAGTTACAGTAAGAGAGGTTGTATCGCTTGAGGATACCTGAACAGCATTAAAAATCGAGTTGTCAGATGTATCTGCCAGGTCATCAGCAGCATCATATAATGCCTGAAGTTTTGATTTCGTATCGGAAAATACTCCTTTTTGTATATTTAAAAGAGACTTCTTGCCTTCAAGCCTGACAATAGGTTGGCGCTCAATAGCCATATACTGCTGGACTAATTGCTCAATACTGCTTTGTTCTGTTGCTGAATTTAGGCTGATCGTCATTTGCTTTTCCTTCTCTCATTAAATCATGCGGCATTACGGCTTATCGCTATATGCCAGGTTTGGCGTAATTCTTTTAATATATCTCCTGCCAAATCAAAATCATCTGTATGTACCAAACGAAGGCAGTATTCATATAATCTGAATAATCCCACAGCAACATCTTTCCCCTTTTCAAAATCAAGACTGTCTATAAGAAGTACCAATGCTGCGCGTGCTTTATCCTTCTTCTTTTTATTGCAGCTTTGTACTGCAACATCAAACACATGCAAAACTTGTTTTTCAGGTGAAGACATAAGAATATCCTGCTGACGGTAAACATTAGCTGAGCTTTTAAAAGATCCATTTCCCTGTGTAAATGTCGATTGCATTGTCTCCTCCGGACTTTCTTGATTTAATCCTCTCAAACTAAACTCCTGCATTTCTGTATCTATTTAGGATATCGACACATTTAATAAAATCTTTAATATTTTTCTTAAAAAACTTCAGGAAATAAAAGGGGGTGTATCTTATACAGATACACTCCCCATACAGAGACGTATTGATGTTTAATTATCGGAACAGTGCAAGAACCGATTGTGGTGCCGTGTTTGCCTGAGCCAGCATTGATGTAGCTGTCTGCTGAAGTATTAAAAGTTTTGTAGATTCTAACTGCTCCTTAGCCATATCAGCATCAACAATTCTGCTGTAGGCTGCCTCAGTATTAGTCTTTGCAACTGTGAGAGAATTCTCCTGGAACCCAAGCCTGTTCACCTGAGATCCGATGTAGCTCAAGCCCTTGGACACATAATCAATTGCAGTATCAATCTTGTCCATGTAATCCTGTGCGCTGCCCTGGCTTCCTACTGCATTGCCGCCTCTTGAGTAATCAACTGAGAAAAGAGCTGAACCTGCATTGGCAGTATCAATAGTTCCGATATCAATAGAAATACCGACTCCGAGATCAATTGCATCAACATCACCTTCATCCACTTTTTTTGTTAATGTGTTTCCGCTTGCTCCGCCGTCAGATCCGTCAGTATCAATAACTACATTGTCACCATTGCTGTCGAACAGCTGAATTGAAATTGTTCCGGCTGTAGTGTAACTGACCTCAACATTGTAGTGGCCGTTTGTAAGCTCGCTGATGCTTGTAGTACTGGTAAATGCACTTGCAGTAGCAAAACTAGCATCCATATTTGTTGTGGAAAGTGCACTTGAACTTACACTTGAAGAGGCAGTAGAAGAAGCCTGCACATCAAGATCGGAAGATGTAAATCCAGAAATACCGCTTACATTACCAACAACATTGAATGTAAGAGCATCTGCAGAAGAAGTTCCTACGCCTATCTGGAAATTAAGGTTGCTGTCAGTAAGAAGTGACGAATCAGCCCATTTTGCCTGATCAACCTCAGCATCAATCTGTGTGTTGAAATTTTCCAATTCCGAAAGGATTGCTGCTCGCTCCTCTGTACCCAGAGTTCCGTTTGCAGCCTGCATTGCTTTGGATTTCATCTGGCTCAAAATATCCTGAATATTAGTCAGGTGCCCTTCTGCAACAGTCATCAGGTTCTTTCCTGAAGCAATGTTATCGAGAGCTGTTCCCAGACCCTTTGCTTTCACATTAAGCTTTGCTGAAATTGTAAATCCTGCAGCATCATCAGCAGCAGAGTTGATTCTTCTGCCGGTTGCCAGACGGAGCTGATGCATACTCATCCGTGTGTTCACATTATTCAGAGCATTCAAAGCATTGAGAGCCTGAATATTTGTGTTGATCCTTGTTAAACTTGCACTAGCCATAGTGTGTACCTCCTTGCATTTTATGGGCATCCCTGCCCGTACCCTGGTTGTAAAACTTTTTAACGACCGTCTCTGTTCTTCAATATGAGTTATCGGCCGCTGTTTGAAATACTTTAACAAATAAAATATTTTTTTTACAGAACTCATTGTAACAATAGTTCTGTTATTAATATCGGCAGATTCAGCATCTGCTGAAGTGCAGTCGCGACAAATTCCGGTTTATTAACAATACCTTCCATATTTCATTGAGGGATAAAAAACAATTAGGCTCTATGCTGAATCGAGTGGGTAATGTCCTGAAATATTAATTTGCAGCTAATAAAATACTGTATATAAAATTCACAAAAATGTTGGTTTGGAATGCCGGCATCTGAAAATTTCCGTTAAAAAAATGTTAAAAAACGAACGCCCGGAAAGGCAAACTGTTTGAACCCGATTCTCTTTAAGAAAAAATATAATAATCTGAATCGGGTGAGTTTTTGCCTTTCAGAGAGTTTTTTGACATTTTTAGGAAATTTTCGGCAGCCGGCGTTTTTTGGGCACTTTTTTCTGAAAAAAGTGCCGTACTGAGAAATAAAAATTAGAAGTATAAGTCATAAGATTACTCAGTCACATTCACTGTGCTCCTTCTAAATGACACAATCAATAAGATTCTTATTATTCCGACAAAATGATAGTGAATTATTATTAACTCAAAGCAAAGCTTTGAAATCTAATTCCTCACTTTTTACTATTATCTATTCTGCGATAACCCTGCATATCTCTTTTCAACTGCTTATATGCAAAACTTGGCTATAATTACCCATGCATTTCAACATAGACCCAACAATTATCATTTTATCAACAGCCTTTTTTTTATTGAATACAATAAATCTATTTAGTAAATTATACATGCTATTAAACCGGACAGGAGAAACATGTTAATCACACTATTAACAGATTTCGGAACAGACAGCCATTACGTTGCATCAATGAAAGGAGTAATGCTCTCAATCTGTCATGATGCAGCAATAACTGATATTACTCACAACATTGCACCGGGGGACATTGAGGAAGCGGCATTTATCCTTAGCCGGACATACTCCCTCTTCCCTCCGGGGACAATCCATACAGTTGTCGTAGATCCCGGAGTCGGCACTGAAAGGAAACTTCTTATAGTAAGGACTGAAGATTATTTCTTCGTTGCCCCTGACAACGGCATTCTTTCATACATATTTCATGACCATGAATCTGCAAAAGTCTTCCATGCCGATAATAAAAATTTCTGGAGAAACAAAATAAGCTCGACTTTCCACGGAAGGGATATCTTTGCTCCTGTTGCAGCCCATCTTGCCTCAGGTATAGATATAAACAAACTCGGGACAATTATTGCTGAATATAATAAAGGCACACTTCCGGAAATAAAAATCACAGAACGGCAGATAACAGGATCAGTAATTTTTATCGACAGATTCGGAAACTGTATTACAAATATTCCGGCC
Source organism: bacterium (assembly GCA_021158245.1). Classification (NCBI taxonomy): domain Bacteria; species bacterium. The sequence goes on from JAGGVB010000055.1 coordinate 7,321, forward strand.
GGGCTGATCAAAAACAAAAAAGTATCCATACATATAAAAAATCTTTTTATTGACAGGCTGAGTACTACTTTTGCATCAGTAGGGAATAATTCAATTCTTGCCTACATAGGCAGCTCGGAAATGCTTGAGATCGGAATAAACTCAGGCAGTGCAGCAGATGATCTTGAAATTACAAAAGGAACCGAAGTTAATATCCAAATCATGAAAGAAGGCTGATTCATGTCAATCAGAAAATTAATCCGCGCTGTTAGCAATCCATTCTCAAGGCTGCTTAGTTCAATACCCGGAATATGTGTACACATCTTCCTGTTTATTTTAACAATAGGTACAACATATCTTGTAGGATTCAGTGACGGCCCTGTTGGTGCATTGTGGTATTCAGGGGCTATAATTACAATACTGCTTTCCCATGAAATGGGGCATTATCTTATGACGAGGAAACATAGAATTGCCGCTACACTGCCCTATTTTATTCCCTTTCCCCTGCCTCCTTTCGGAACAATGGGTGCGTTAATTAAAATAAAAAGCCCCATAACCGACCGGCGCGCTCTTCTCGATATAGGAGCTGCCGGGCCCTTGGCAGGAATGATCCCAATTAGTTTTGCTCTTTATTTCGGGCTCAAATTTTCTCAGGTTGTAGATATAAAATCCGCAGGCGACACGACAATATCTCTCGGCAACTCGATTCTTTTCTCAGCAGCATCACGTATTATTGTAGGGCACCTGGAAAAGGGCCAGGATATTTTGCTTCACCCCCTTGCTTTTGCAGCCTGGGCCGGCCTGCTTGTAACTGCAATTAACCTGCTTCCTATAGGACAGCTCGACGGAGGCCACATTATATATGCTCTTTTAAGAGACAAGAGCTCATATTTTTTTAAGGCATTCTATATTTTTCTTTTGACAATCTGCCTGTTTTATTACGCGGGATGGTTTCTTTTTATTATTATACTTGCAATTTTAAGAAAACATCCTCCCACTGTTTACGATCATATCCCTCTTGATAACAAAAGAAAAATAATCGGTATATTTGCTATGATTATATTTGTTCTTGCATTCACTCCTGTGCCCTTCGGATTCGGCAAAGGGCTCATTCCGCTGATTACAGGCCTTATCCGATGATGGATAAAAAGTTAATCGTGACAGGGCTCGGAGAAGTACTCTGGGATATCTATCCTAATAAACGCTACACAGGCGGAGCTCCTGCAAATGCAGCTATTCACGCTTTGCAGCTTGGTGCATACGGGAAAATAATCAGTCAGGTGGGAAATGACGAAAACGGAAAAGCTCTGCTCAAAGAGCTGAAATCAAGAGGAGTTGACACATCAGGAATTCAGATATCCGAAGACAAAAAGACAGGGTACGTATCTGTTACTCTTGATAAAAACGGCATTCCGGATTTCAGATGCTCAAAAGATACTGCTTTTGATTTTCTTGCATGGAGCCCTGATTTGTCTGTATATGCAAAGACAAGTGATGCTGTTATTACAGGGACTCTGCCCCAGAGAAACCCGGTAAGCAGAAAGACTATTCAGCGTTTTCTTTCCGAAGCAGAAAACAGTCTGATTGTTTATGATGTTAATTTCAGGGAATGGACTCAAAGCACAGAAGAGACAGTTCTTGAAACTGTCGGAAAATCCGATATTTTAAAAATTAATGAATTCGAATGTGCAGCACTTAAGAAAGTCATGCAAAAAGAGGACAAAGAGGATAGTTCATTCATTGAGTATCTTACTGATTTCTTTAATCTTAAATTGACTGCCCTGACAATGGGCAAAAACGGCGCTTTGCTTACAAACGGGAAAAACACTGTTTTTAAACCGTCTATAAACATTGATGTTATAGACACTACAGGATGCGGAGATTCATTTACTGCTGCAATGACTCTATCATTCCTGAACAGAGAGCCGCTTGAAAACATTCTTGACTTTGCAGTACTTGTCAGCGGCTTTGTTGCGACAAAAATGGGAGCTGTCCCCGAATATTCCATAGATGAAATAGACGAATTCCGGACAAATTTTGACATTAATAATAATTAATTTCCAGCACCGCAGGGGCTCTTGCCCCTGCGATTTAAATTTCATATTAAGATTATGGGTAATGTCCCGACATAAATTTAAGCCAATAAAATACTTTACAGTAAATTCACAAAAATGTTTGCAGAGAATGCCGGCATCTGCTAATCTCCGTTAAAAAAATGGCGAAAAGCGAACGCCCGGAATCAAATTCTGTTTGAGTCCCGATTTTACTATATTTATAATCAAAAAGAAATCGGGACGAGTTTATTTGATTCAGAGAGCTTTTTGACATTTTTAGGAGATTTGCAGCAGCCGGCGTTTTTTGGGCACTTTTTTTGAAAAAAGTGCCGTACCAAAAACAATAAAATTCAGACTCACTTTAAACTGAATTAGACCATTTTATTGTCATAATCTCTTTCTTATATACAAGATTTGCTTAAAATTACCCATGCATTTCAACATAAACCCTTAATTTCATTGTAACACCGATTATTTCCTAAAATTAAACCCTATAAAAAAAAGTACAAAGCATATAATCTGACATCATGAATATAATTGATTTTCCCGAATAATTGTTCTATTTTATCATTAATCCGAACCCTGAAACCTGATATAGTATTAAGGAGGACTTAAAATGCGCTTTTTAAAAATTCCTTTTATAGCAATAACTGCAGCTCTGCTGTTATCATCTGTTAATCTAAAAGCCAAAGTATCAAAAAAGGCCTGCATCACTCCTTCAAAACGTATAGCTGCTTTTTCCAGACAGCAGGACATGAAAAACAATTCTCTTTTTAAACATCTTCCATGGCAGTTTCTCGGGCCGACAAATATCAGCGGAAGAATGACAGATATTGCCGTATGCTCTCCAAAGGGGAAATATTATACTATCTATGCAGCCACAGCTTCAGGCGGCTTGTGGAAGACAGTTAATGAAGGTACAACCTGGGAACCAATTTTTGAAAACGCACCTTCAACAGCATTTGGTGATGTGACAATTGCTTCTTCGGATCAGAACATTATATGGGCAGGAACCGGAGAGCAGAATATTTTCAGAAGCTCCAATGCCGGAGCAGGAGTTTTTAAATCTCCTGACGGAGGAAAAACCTGGCAGCATATAGGGCTTGAAAATACCCTTACAATTGCAAAAATCATTATTCATCCGAAAAATCCTGACATTGTATATGTTGCTGCCCCCGGGCACGAATGGACTAACAATCCGGAGCGCGGAGTGTACAAAACCACAGACGGAGGTAAAACCTGGCAGAAAATTCTCTATATTAATGAAAAAACAGGAGCAACTGATCTTGTTATGGATCCTTCTGATCCCAACACTCTGTACGCTGCAACATGGCAGAGAATCAGAAAAAAATGGAACGATCCCAGAAATGAAAAAGACTACACCGGAAGCGGTATCTATAAAACCACAGACGGAGGCAAAACCTGGCGTCCCATAAATACAGGCCTGCCTGAGGCAAAATACAGAGGAAGAATAGGGATTGATCTGTGCCAAACAAAACCAAATGTTATATATGCTTTTATTGACAATTACGAAATTGCAAGAAAATCTTCAGGAGAAGAGACCGATTCATACGGACGCCCAAAAGGCGGAGTTATAAGAGGGGCAACTGTTTACAGAAGCAATAACAGCGGCAAAATATGGACAAGGGTAAGTGAATACAACAAGTACATGGAGGGCCTCTCCGGAACTTATGGATGGGTTTTCGGCAGGATAAAGGTTGATCCTGTAAATGAAAATAAAATTTATGTAATGGGGCTTTTTCTTAATGTTTCCGAAGACGGAGGTAAAACCTACAGAACTCTTGACGGAATGCACATGGATCATCACGGACTCTGGATCGATCCTGAAAACACAGATTATCTTGTAAATGTAAACGACGGCGGCCTTGCAATATCCTACGACGGAGGGAAGAACTGGAGAACTTTTGCAGACAATTTCCCTGTTTCCCAGTTTTTTAATGTAGGTTTTGACATGGATAATACGTTCCATGTTTACGGCTCTGTACAGGATCACGGAAGTTACAGGGGAGCTGTTGATCTTTCTAAAGGGCGTAATTCAATTCCTGCTACAAAATGGGAAAATGTCCCCGGAGGAGAAGGCTCATGCCACGCAATAGATCCCACAGATCCGGACATTGTTTTTTCTGCAGGATTTTACGGGCATATTACAAGATCAAATCTGAAAACCGGAGAGAGAAAAAATATATATCCTCAAATTAAAAAAGGAGAGCCAAAACTTCGGGGCCAGTGGCTTGCTCCGTTCATTATTTCTCCTCACAATCCGCGGATAATTTATTTCGGAACTCAGTACCTGTACCGCTCTCTTAACAGAGGAGACAAGTGGGAACGTCTGAGTATGGATATGACATACAATGATCCGAAAAAATCCGGAGACATCCCGTATCAGACAATTTTCAGCATTTCGGAATCTCCTCTTAAGTTCGGGCTCATTTATGTTGGAACCGATGACGGCAGAGTATGGCTCACAAAAGATTCCGGAGATCAGTGGAAGGAAATAACAAAGGGTCTGCCCCATGGAAAGTGGATATCGGAAATAGTTGCCTCTAAGTATGATGAGGCTACTGTTTATGTAACTCAAAACGGGAAAAGGGATGATGAGTTTACTCCCTATGTGTGGAAATCAACAGATTACGGCAGAACATGGGAGGACATCTCAGCCAATATTCCTGCCGGGCCTGTTAATGTAATCAAAGAAGATCCCAAAAATCCCAATGTTTTGTATGTCGGCACAGACTGGGGTGTGTACGTTTCTATTGACAAAGGTAAATCCTGGAATACTCTTGCTGATAATCTGCCTGTAACTTTTGTACACGACCTTATTATTCATCCGAGAGATGATATTATGGTGATTGCAAC
>JAGGVB010000056.1 GCA_021158245.1 bacterium
ACAGCGGGATATACAAAAGATGCGTTTAATTTTTTAAGAGCACTTAAAAGAAAAAAGGAGCTGAAAAAATTTGGTACTCCCAGTATAAGGCCCCGCAAAAATGACTTTTTATCAACGGCTCTGCCTGATACGAATCTAAAACCAGCAGTAATTATAAATGAACATGAAAAAAGCGAGGCAAGAAAAAACGGTTTTTCCGAAGGAAACCGCAATTCGGAAAAAACCTTCATCATGAAATCACCTGTGCCGATTGAGATTAAAAGAAGCAGCATTATTAAAATAGAATTAGATGGTATGGAAGTCTTTTTCTCTGCCTTAAGGGAGATTGAGAAGAGCAGAATTGTAAAAAGAGATAATAAAAATCCTGCTGTCTGGCGCAGGCCGGGGGATTCGTTGAAAAAAATTATTGACAATCCTACGGGAATTACAAGAGAAACACGGGAACTTAGGGCAGCAAGGGCTGATCCAGCTGCGGTGACAGCCTTTGAAAACATTAAAAAGGAAAAGACAAAGATAAACGAAACAAAGGCACCGAAGATGAATGATATAAAAGAGAAAGAATGATTCGGGCTGTGAAACAGGATTAAAAGGCTTAAGAATGATGCTGCAAGGTAATTGCCCGAAAGGAGACAGGTTGTGCTGCCCCGCTGTTCCCGGTTAAATTTTAAAAGTAAAACAATGCTTGTTGAGCAGAGTATTGTAAGCGCAAGAAATATCATTAGTTATTTCTTTTTGTTTTTTTGATTATGAGAAAGAACAAAGCTGCACTCTATTTTAATAATATCTATCTTTAGCTTCTATGAAGAACATATTCCCCGTGCAGTTCAGACTCATATATCCTCCTGATTAATTTTTCGGTATTTTAGTTTAATGTTTACGGTATAGTTTTGTTAAAGTTTCAAAATTTTTTTACAGATAAAGAAATAAAAATTAGCATCAGGCTTTTTGCAGGCCTCTGAGGCCCCTAAGGCCTTGATTCAACGTATGTAGTGAACGGTCGCGGCCGTTCACTACGCAAACATCATCAAAACAGAATAATTCCGCAGGGAATGCATATATGCATTCCCTGTATTATTGAACATGAATATTGATTGGAGATTTTCAGATTCCGGCAAAAGAACTATGTCATATTCCTTTATACCCTACACCGATTTTTTGTTTTATCCCTTATCCTTTATCCTTATTTCTTTACCTCTGTGTCCCTATCAGGAAAAAATGGATTCCATATAAAATAATTCTATTTATTGTTGTTTTTAACAAAAAAAAGAAATATATTTACAAATAAAGTCTGTTTTATCCTGCAGGTGCAAAATGAATTACAATGAATTCCGTACAAAAATGAAATTATATCCTGTTTTTTCTGTAAGGGAAATAAGAAAACTTTTTCCTGGTTTTGACTCCAGAAGGCTGGTGGAATGGCAGGAGAGGGGATATATAGAAAAACTGCGTAACAGTTTTTATTGTTTTAAAGATATAGAAACTGAAGAACAGTTTTTGTCTTATTTGGCAAATGTAATATATCGACCTTCATACGTTTCTTTGGAATCTGCTCTGTCTGTATATGGATTTATCCCTGAACATGTATTTCAGACAATTTCATGTACTACATTAAAAACACAGATTTTTAACACAAAAAGAGGCAGGTTTGTGTATCATCATCTAAAACCAAAATTTCATTTCGGCTATAAATTTATGCCATGGAAGAATTTTAATTACCTGATTGCCGAACCTGAAAAAGCTTTGATTGATTACTTGTACCTGCATCCGGAGATAAAAAATGTTTCTGATATTGATTCATTGAGGTGGAATGTTTTTAAAATTAATGATACAATATCATTAAGCAAATTAGACATATATTGTGCCCTGATATCATCTGCGGCCCTTGAAAAACGTATTATTCTGCTTAAGGAGTTTCTTAATGTTGAGTCTTGAGGAAATCAGGTCATATTATCCTGAATCAATGAAACATCATTCCCGGTTTATACTGAGGGAGTATCTTCAGTATAAAATTCTGGAAATTATTTTTAATAGTAAACATGCAGACGCTCTCTGTTTTATGGGCGGTACGTGTCTCAGAATAGTGCACGGAAACAGGAGATTTTCCGAAGATCTGGATTTTGATAATATAAGTCTGGATAAAGAAGGATTTAAGGAAATTTCCGGAATCATATTAAAACATCTTGAGCGTGAAGGATATCAAGTTGAAATAAAAACAACTATGCCCGGAGCATGGCACTGTTATATACGTTTTCCTAAACTGCTGTTTGGAGAAGGGCTTTCAGGGTATGAAGAAGAAAAAATTATGATTCAAATCGATACAGAACCGCAGAATTTTATTTACGAACCCTACAGGGTTATTCTTAACAGATTTGAAGTGTTTACAGCAATTTTAACTACACCTATGCAGCTGCTTCTTGCTCAAAAGTTTTATGCAATCATCAATCGTTCAAGAAATAAAGGCAGAGATTTTTATGATGTTGTATTTTTAATGGGTAAGGGAGTTTTGCCTGAATTTTCATATCTAAAAGAAAAAGCTGGAATCTCAAACGCTGCGGAACTAAAAGAAAGATTGATTGGTATCTGCAAAAAAACAGATATGTCTGCTATGGCAGCAGATGTAGAATCATTTTTATTTGATCCTTCAGAGAGAAGTAAAGTACTTATGTTTGCAGATTATTTAAAGCAGAGTTTATTGTAAAAATACTTTCATAGTTTTTTCTTAAAGAGAATAGGGGCGGGAATAACACCTCCAGAATACCGTCAAGTGTGGAAGTTTTCAGATGCCGGAAAGATATTTCCGGCGTATTCCTTTATACCCTATACATTTTCATTTTTTTCTTAGACATTCGGAATGTCAACCTTTTTCAGGACGGGACAAAATATTTTATCCTTTATCCCTTATCCTTTATCCTTATTTCTTTCCTGACTTAGAGCGGAATAGAAACGCCTTCTATTTTCAGAAGTTGACGCTTCATTGTGGTACCTCCGCCGAATCCTCCAATTTTGCCGGAAGAAGTTATAATTCTGTGGCAGGGCACGACAATGGGCAGAGGATTTGCGTTGCATGCATTGCCCACTGCCCTTGAAGCATTTTTGTTTTGTATCTTAACAGCAAGTTCTTTGTAAGAAGCAGTCCTGCCGTAAGGAACGGCTTTTATAGCATCCCATACTTTTTTTTGGAATATGGTTCCTCTAACAAATAAGGGAAGATTAAAAGTTATCCTGGTACCTGAAAAATATTCCTCAAACTGTGAAAAGATATTTTTAAAAGGAACAGGGTCTTTTTTTAAAGTTGATTCCGGAAATTCTGCATTTAAAATTAAAAGAGATTTCTCAGGGCTTTTCCGGGGCAGAATTATCCTTGTAATATAATCATTTTCACAGACAGTTAGTATTTTGCCTGCTGAAGAATAAAAAAAATCAAAATAAATTGTCATTAAAGCTGTTTCTTTTCAAATAATGCAACTACTTCAACATGCTTTGTATGCGGGAACATGTCAACAGGCTGAACAGTAGTCAGATTGTAATGTTTGGCACAGAGGATTTCTATGTCTCTCGCAAGAATTGCAGGATTGCATGAAACATAAACTATTTTTTCAGGATAAAGATTTAAAAGTCCCTTTATGCTTTTAGGGTGAGTCCCGGCTCTCGGAGGATCCATAATAACCACATCAGCCATGCCGTAGTGATCCACAAATTTGTGGATCTGCCCCATGGCATCTCTCATATCCGCAAGAACAAAATGCACATTTGACAATTTGTTAAGTTCAACATTTATTGCGCCGTTATCAACAGCATCTTTTACAATTTCTATTCCAAGCACTAATTTTGCATTATCAGCAATGCTGATTCCGATTGCACCTGTACCGCAGTAGAGGTCGTATACAATCTCATTGCCTGTAAGCCCTGAAAGCTCTTTAATGATCTTAAAAAGTATTTCGGCCTGAAATGTATTTGTCTGGAAAAAAGAATTCGGAGAAATTTCAAATATTTTTCTGTTGATTTCTTCAGTAATTTTACCGTTTCCGGAAAAAATAGTTTTTGTTTTTCCCAAAGCAATATCTGCAACATTATCATTTATGCTGTGGATAAAAGTTGTTATCTCCGGATGCATTTTCAGAACAGCTTCTGCTGTTTTTCTGACTTCATTCTCCCTGTTTTTTATATCCTCGCTGCTTGTAATCAGATTGATCATAAGCTGCTCTGTGTTCATACCCTGACGAATAGCAAGAGTTCTCCAGAATCCGGCGTGGGTAATTACATCGTATGCAGGGAATTTTGACAGGAGAACCTCCTGTTTCAAAGACATGAACACTTTGTTTGCCGTTTCACTCATAATAGGGCAGCCTTCCAGGTCAATTACCCTGTCAAACCGTCTTGGTGCATGCAGCCCGAGAGCAATGCTGTCCTGATTGGAGTACTCTTTATCCGGCAGTTTCCATGGCCTTGCGGAAAAGGAAAATTCCATTTTATTCCTGTATCCGTATATTTTTTTTGCAGGGATGCAGGATTTTACATCAGCTTCCTTGAATTTTCCTATGCGTTCGATTAACTCCTGAATCTGCCGTGTTTTTTCCTCTATCTGTTTATCGTAATCAAGGTTCTGAAACTGACAGCCGCCGCATATACCGAACATAGGGCATTCGGGCTCTACCTGAAAAGGCGAATCCGAGAGTACATTTACTACATAAGATTTGCCGTAATTTTTTTTGATGGATTTGATTTTTGCTTCAACTGTCTGCCCGGGGATTCCATGTTCCACAAACCACACAAAATCATTATCTCTCGCAACACCTTGTCCGCCGAAAGCGAGTTCTTCTATGAAAAGTTTTAAGGTTTCACCCTTTTTGTAAGATTGTTTCATTTGAGCCTTTCTTTTTTATAAGCTTTAATCTAACGAGGAGGGTGTTTAAAATCAAGAACAAAGTTAATATTCATTTTTAGAAAAGATAAGTTTGTATCTTGACAAATATGCTGTAAATTATTATACTGTTTAAATCCGGTTAATGCAGGTATATAGAATTAATCCGTAATTACAATTATAGAGGGAATATAATGGCAGACCAGAAGATGCAGCAGATAAATGTTGAGCTGGGAGAAAAGGAAGCTGAGGGGATATATTCAAATTTTGTTCTAATTACTCACTCTCCTGCTGAATTTATACTTGACTTTTCACGTATGGTTCCGGGTGTCCCTAAAGCAAAAGTTTATTCAAGAATTATAATGACTCCGCAGCATGCCAAAGCTCTTTTAAATACTCTGAAGGATACAGTTGAAAAATTTGAAAATGAATTCGGCGAGATTAAAGAGGCCGGCATGCCTTCATCAAAGCAGTTTGGTTTTCAGCCCAAGGAACCCAACAAGCCCTTGTAGCAGCAAATTTCTGATAATAATGCCGTGAAAAAACCAATGAGGGTAATGTTGAAATATATAATTATTTTTGCGCTGTTTTTATTCGCACTGCAATCCGAATCGCAGGCTCAGGTAATCAGCCAGCACAACTCAATATCTCTTGAATGGGGAAACTGGCAGCCCCACAGCCTTAACGGCGAGCCTAAATTTACGGACTTCGGAGCTTCAGGCGCAACACCTTATGTGGGACTATGTATTATTTTACGCATTTCGGATGAAGTAGGGATAGGGCTAAATGTGGGATTTTGGGCGTTGAAAGACCTTGATAAAAAGGAGTCAGTACCTGCACTTGTTATACATCCTCTTACTATTTCATTTAAACACTGGCTCATACCGGGTAACAGAATATCTGCATTTGTGATTTATAACGCGGGTATTTACTGGGGTATAGAGAATGAGACAGATCCTTTTGGTGACAAACTTAAAAAAGCAAGAGCATGTGTGGGTGTGGGGCTTGGCGCGGGATTTGAAATTGCACTAACAAAAAAATTCGGACTCGGAGCTGTTTTCAGGTACAGGTATGTCAGATTCAGTCAGGCAATAGGCGGTGTTGATGATTTCAGCGGGCCTGCCATAGGAGTTGTTGGATATTACTATTTATAATTATACTATTTTCTTGTTAGAGATATATAAAACTTTCATATAAATATATTGTGTTGATTAGAAGACTGTTTTCTGATTTGTAAGTTGGACCCGGAAGAATCATTTTTGTTTTGGAAAGGTTTTTCAGAAAATAATTTTGTTAAATTATTAAATGACGAAATAATAAAAGGAGAGTTGTCTTGAAAGGCAAAACAGGTTTTTTTGTAGGGCAGGGGCTTAAACAGACAGATAAAACTTTTGAAGTAAGGAATCCATTTGATGACAACCTGGTAGCAGAGGTATCAATGCCCTTAAAAGGAGATGTGGAAGAGGCTCTTGATAAATCCTCCAAAGCATTTGATAAAACAAAAATTATGCCTGCATACAGAAGAAGTGAAATACTTGAGAAAGCTGCTAATGGCATCAAACAGCACAGGCAAGACCTTGCTTTAACAATTTGTCTTGAATCAGGTAAACCCATGAAGTATGCAAAGTCTGAAGTTGACAGAGCTGTTACAACAATTACTCTTTCGGCAGAAGAAGCAGGTAGAATCTCCGGTGAAGCTTTGGAGATGGGCGCTGTTCCACCTGGAGCCGGCAGATTCGGCGTTGTGAAAAGATTTCCAATAGGGCCCGCCCTGGGAATAACACCTTTTAACTTTCCTCTTAATCTGGTTTGCCACAAATTGGGGCCTGCAATAGCTTCTGGTAATACGATTACAGTAAAGCCTTCACGTTCAACCCCTTTAACAGCCATTAAATTAGCAGAGATATTTCATGAAGCAGGAGCAGAACCCGGATCTGTTAATGTGCTTCCCACTGATACAAATAACACAAAGTTTATGATTGATGATCCGAGGACAAAGATTGTAACTTTTACAGGAAGCCCTGATGTCGGCTGGCAGATCAGGAAACGTGCCTATAAAAAAAGAGTTCTTCTTGAACTGGGAGGTAATGCCGGAGTTATTGTGGAGCCCGATTGTGATGTTGATTATGCAGTCAAGCGAATAATAATGGGCGGTTTTGCTTTTTCAGGCCAGGTCTGCATTGCAGTGCAGAGAGTTTATATCCATGAAAAGATTTTTGAACAGGTTACAGAAAGGCTTATCAAAGATGCAGAAGCACTTGTTATAGGCGACCCGCGGGATGAGAATACAGATATAGGGCCGATGATCTATGAAGATACTGCAAAGCGTGTTGAAACCTGGGTTAATGATGCGGAAAAGCGGGGAGCGAAAATTCTGACAGGAGGGTCAAGAGATAAAAAGATTTATGTGCCCACAATTTTGACAAGAGTTCCAAAGGATTCTCCTGTTATGCGTAAAGAGATTTTCGGGCCTGTTATTGCAGTTGAGCCGTACAAGAATTTCAAACAAGCCGTTCAAATGGTTGATGATTCTGTGTACGGACTTCAGGCAGGAGTTTTTACAAAGGACATAAACAGGATCCTCCATGCATTTAACAATATTGAAGCAGGTGGGATAATTGTAAATGATGTGCCTACTTACAGAGTGGACAGTATGCCCTACGGAGGAGTAAAAGAGTCGGGATTCAGCAGAGAAGGTGTTAAATATGCTATTGAAGAGATGACAGAGATGAGGCTTTTAGTTATTCGTGAGGGCAGGTTATAAAACGTTCAGGGTTTTCGTTTCGTAAATATTCCAGAAGAGAGAGAAAAAAGCATGTTTGATTTTGATACACCGGTTGAAAGAAAAATTTCTTCCAGCCTGAAATGGGAAAAGTACAGGGGAGAAGATGTTATACCCATGTGGGTGGCAGATATGGATTTTGTCTCTCCTCCGGCAATTATTAAAGCAATCAAGGATAGAGCGGACCACGGGGTTTTCGGATATACTCTTGCTCCTCAAAGTCTTACAGAAGCAACAATAGGAATGATAGAGAATGAATTTTCCTGGAAAATCAGACCTGAGTGGCTTGTGTGGCTGCCCGGCCTTGTTACAGGGATCAACGTTTCGTGCAGGGCAACGGGCCTTAAAGGGGATTCTGTACTAGTAAATACACCTGCATATCCTCCCTTTCTTTCAGCACCGTCTTTGTCAGGCAGAGAGCTTGTTACTGCGCCGTTAATTCAAGGGCAGAAATGGGAAATTGATTTTGAAGCGCTTGAGAGTTTCGTGCGTAAAGATACATCTCTCTTTATTTTATGCAACCCTCACAACCCGACAGGAAGAGTTTTTACAGAACAGGAACTTTTAAATTATGCGTCATTCTGCGAAAAACATGACTTGATTATATGCTCGGATGAAATTCACAACGGGCTTGTACTTGATGAGGATAAACACCATATTCCGATTGCATCCCTGTCTCCTGAAGCAGCGGCAAGGACCATAACACTAATGGCGCCCAGTAAAACTTACAATATTCCGGGCCTGGGAATTTCTTTTGCAATAATCAGTAATCCTGACCTCAGAGAAAAATTCGTCAAAACCATGGAGGGTATTGTCCCTCATGTAAATATTATGGGATATGCAGCTGCGGAAGCTGCATTTAAAGAGGGGGCATCATGGCATTCGGACCTGCTTTGTTATCTGCGGAAAAACAGGGAGCTTGTAGAATCGTATGTTGAAAACACTACAGGCCTTTTAATCTCACACTCAGAAGCAACATATCTTGCATGGATTGATGCGAGAGGCCTTCCTGTTAAAGATCATGCGGCATTTTTTGAGGAGAATGGAGTGGGGCTTTCTGACGGCAGAGAGTTTGGGGCTCCCGGTTTTGTAAGATTAAATTTCGGATGCCCACGGCCTGTTCTGTTTGAGGGCCTGGCCAGGATTAAGAAGGCTGCTGAAAAAGTAAATTCATAAATGTACTTTATACTGATTGTCAGTATAAATGGGAAAGGGGCACCCATATTGTCCCGGGAACTCATTAACAGGGAGATTGGGAAAATGAAGATCAAAGATTTGATTCTTGACATGATTGTGGTGGGTATTATTGCGTTTATCGTGGTGTTTGTGGTTATGTACCTGTGGAATCTGATATTCCACGGAGCAGGAGTTGTTGCTCTTGGTTATTCTGCAAGAATGGGCCTAATACTTGGGCTGGTCATACCTTTGAGCAGGGCTTTTGGAAAGGGGAAGAAATAATCCTGGATTGTTGACTAACACATTGATTTTTTGAAGGGTTGATTTTTATCAAGACCTCAGAGGTTTTGGAAACCTCTGAGGTCTTTTAAAAATTTTAGAAAATAATTTCTGTCCCTGCGTAAAAAGTCCTGGGACGAATTGGGCCGTAAGTGTACGCAGGATCTCTGTCTGCACCCATGTCAAGATCTCTCTGATAAGCGTTTGTCATATTTTTTATACCAAAATTCAATTTTGTTGAGCGTCTGCTGTTTGATCGCAGATTAAAACTGCAGCCTATATCGACTTGTAAAAAGTCTGTACTTTTTTCCAGAACAAGTTCAGGATCATCCTGGCCGTCCACAGCTTTTTCATGGGGCATGTATGCTTTGCCTGTGTAATTTCCAGCAATAAATATATCTGAATTTTTACCTATTAAAAAATTGAATTTAAGATTTCCTGACAAATCAGGAGTTCGCATATAATCTTTTGTGTTAAAATCTTCATTGACAGAATCGTACCTGCTCTTTTTATATGTGAGGCCCCCTCTTATTTCCATTGTAGACATGGGACTAATTGCAAAATCAAGTTCGACACCTTTAACCTTTGCTCCGTCCGTATTTATTCTTTCCCACAGTTCAGTATTACCCTGTTTTTTCACAAATTTTTGTGAAAATGAATTGTCAAGACGTGTAAAAAAGCCGGAAAAGGAAAGCATTACAGAACAGTTTGTAAAACGTCTGGAGAAGTCGAATCCGGAAATTATTGAATAGCTGTTTTCAGCTTTTAATTGAGGAGAATTTCTAATTATGCGCTGGTCTCCCTCAATGCCGCATAAATGCAGATCTTCATCGAATATTTGCGGGGGTTTAAAACCAGTTGTGTAAGCAGCACGGAATTTCAGATCTTTTGTTACCTTGATTCTGCCGTTTACGCGAGGGCTTGTTACATATTTAGTCAATTGTGAATGTTTATCGAATCTAACACCGTAAACTATCTCAAATTCATCATGCTTTCCAAAATTCATATCATCCTGCAAAAATATTCCTGTGTTCGTATAGATTGCATTTACATGATATGCTGTCTGTGCTGATGTTTTGTCAGTAAGTTTGTTATGAAAGTACTGGCTGCCAAAGGTAATGAGGTGATTGCTTATGTGGTAGTTTGCCTGAAATCCTGTAATGTGCAACGGATTATCGGCTTTACCGTAAAAAGCAAGCGCTGCAAGGCGTTCTTCAGGAGCATCTCCGTCAAGGCCGCCGTAGTAAGATTTTCTGTTTTCAAGAGAGAATGAATAGTATGCCCTGTAATCAAATAGAGGGCCTATTCTATGTGCCCATCTTATTGTGCCTCCTGAACGCCAGTGTTCAATCCATTCTGCAATGTCGGCTTCGTGAACAGGAAGATCGAATTTATTGCCGCCTCTTCTTTCTTCGTGTATGTGGTGAAAAGATGTAATAAGTTCAGAATTGTTAAGAGGCTTGTAGAACCATTTAAAACCAATGGATTCATTTGTTAATTCACCTAACTCACTGAATCCGTCTCCATTAAAATCATAAGGCGTACGTTGTCTGAAAGAACCGAATATGTACACTCCTGATTTCCCTGATCTGCAAGCTTTTTCTGCTATTACTCCGATGTGTGTGTCAGGTTTGCCGCCTGTATTATGCTGAAGATATTTAATTCTGATTTGATTGGTCATAGGCCTGCGTGTTATCATATTGATAACGCCCGCAATTGCACCTCCTCCGTACAAAGCGGAACCTCCGCCTTTGACAATCTCAATTTGGTCCACCATCTCTTCGGGAAAGTGCTCCAGCCCGTACACACCTGCAAGACTGCTTATAACAGGATCGCCATCAATTAGAATCTGAGAATATTTACCCGGCATTCCTAGTATTCGTACCTGGGTAAAATTGCAATTTGTACAATTATTTTCAACACGCACCCCTGTTTGAAAACTTAGAGCTTCCGCAAGGTTGTTCGCCTGTTTACGCTCAATTACCCTGCGCGGTATAACCTCGGTGCGCACTGGCACATCCTCTAAAATATGGGGAGTTGATGTGCCTGTAACAACAATAGCACCCATTTCAAGAACAGCCGGATCCAGCATAAAATTAATCACAGTTCTTTGTCCAGGCTTTAAAGACAGCATTTTTTTTGCCCTTTTATATCCCATCATGGTA
Source organism: bacterium (assembly GCA_021158245.1). Taxonomy (NCBI): domain Bacteria; species bacterium. The sequence continues at coordinate 11,264 of JAGGVB010000056.1, forward strand.
GCAACTAACCTGACTTTTCCAGGCATAATTCCGCGTATTTTAAAATAGCCGTTTTCATCAGCAGCAGCACCCATAGTTGTATTTTTAATAATGATATTGGCAAACGGCAGGGGCTGTTTTGTCTTTGAGTCTATTACCTGGCCGGTTACAGAAGATTTTAGAATGTTTGTGTTTCCGTATACTCCAGACAAATTAATTGACAAAAGAATAGTAAAAATATAAAGATTTTTCAATTTCATAATAAAACCTCTATTATCAGTTAGAAATCGTGCATATTCAGTACAACTTATTAAATTCAACTGAAATGCAAATTATAACAAGTAGTACATGCATAAATAATTACGGATAATTTTAAAAATTATGAACAGTAAAAAAAGTGAGGCGGCCCGCGTTGGGTGATATTGTGCTTAAAAAGCAGTTTGTTCGGATATGTTTGTAGAAAAATGTGAATTATTTTATTTTGCCGGAAAAATAAAAATATTATTAAAAATAGAATAAGCAGGCTTGCAAGTGTCCTGTGCAGAAAATGCAGTACAAAGAATTCGTTTTTATTGTGATGATGATTCGGCAGATCTCTGGAAGAGCTGTTTTTTGAATAGGGATGCGAATGTAAAACTATGCGGCCGTTGTTATCTATGTGAAAATGTGTATTAAAGTAATAATTATAATTGCTCCATAGGAGCGAAACTACAATTATTATGGCAAGTATTTTAAATATTGCAAGTTTGTTTTTCATCCATCTTTCCAAATATCCAAATATAGTTAGCCATATATAACAAAGTTAGGCATGACTAAATTTAAAAATATTTTTTATATATGCAAGTGTTTTTTTGCTTCCGAACCAATCCACTAATTACACGAATAAATAATAATTATTAATTGATAATAAGTTTTCCATTTTCTTTTGTCATTTTCTTTTGTCATTCCGGCTGAAGCTATGTTGCAGACCTCAGAGGCCTCTGAGGTCTTGATTAAACGCCGGCAGCCTCTCCATTTAGATTCTGCCGGAAAAATTTGTATAAAAAAGATCGTTTCCAATTTAATTGCCACGTGCTTCAGCTCGTGGATAGTTGTATTTCTGAACAAATGGGGCTTCAGCCCAATATAATATTTTAAAAAACCGTACCTTTCTAAAAGGGGAAAAAATATTTCGTCCCTAACGGGACTGTGGTTTTTTTTATCATTTTGCTATAAATATGTTGTCCCTACGGGACAAAGGAAATTTTAAAGAATGGACAAAGCGGTTAGAAGAAGCCCAAGCCCCGTAGGGGCGTGATATTTGTAGAACGTGGATATTAAAATTAATATAGTCCCGTAGGGACGGAATATATTTTCAAGTTTCGCTTGTACAAAAAATTTTTGTATTAATTTATAATGTTCCGTCAATTTATTTTCAGAAAAACTGTCAGGCAAACAAATGAAGGTTTTTAATTGACTATCTATGGTATTTTTGATATATTGACTAAATTAGATGAATTATTTTTAACAGGGTACAATTTTTGGTAAAAGTTTTTTTAGGGCTTGGGTCAAATCAGGGAAACAGAGAATTAAACCTCGTTAAATCGATAGATTTTTTGCGGGAAATGGAAGGTATTGAGGTTCTAAATATTTCTTCTGTCTACATAACGGAACCCTGGGGAGTGAAAGATCAGCCGGATTTTTTGAATCTTGTACTACAGATAAGTACGAAATTATCTGCAAAAGAGCTTTTAAAAGGGTGCATGAATATCGAAAAATCGGTTGGAAGAGAAAAAACGTATAAGTGGGGCCCGCGAATAATAGATATTGATATTTTAATGTACGGGGATGAGATTATTTCAGAGCAGGATTTAATCCTGCCCCATGCGTTCCTGACAGAGCGGCGTTTTGAGTTGGTGCCGCTTGCAGAGATCTGCCCGAACTGCGTTATTCCGGGCAAAAATGTAACTGTTAAAGATGCTCTTTTATCGTGCATGGATAAAAGTAGTGTGAAATTACACAGTACTCAACTGTAAACCCCGGAGGATTTAATTGAAAGAGGCAAATTATTTTGCCATTGAGGGTGTTATAGGCGCAGGGAAAACATGCCTTGCAGAGCTGTTGTCAGAGAGGCTTGAAGGTGATCTGATACTGGAAAATCCTGAAACCAATCCATATCTTGAGGATTTTTATAAAAACAGGAAAAGATATGCTTTTCAGGTTCAGCTGTTTTTTCTTTTAAGCCGCTACCGCCAGCTTGTAGAATTCCAGCAGCAGGACCTTTTCCGTTCGTGCATTGTGGCTGATTACATTTTCCAGAAAGATAAAATATTTGCATACGTAAATCTCGAAGACAGAGATTATCAATTATATAAGAAGATTGCCCTTATGCTTGAACAGGAACTGCCGAAACCGGATCTTGTTATATATCTTCAGAGTAGTACGGAAAGACTGATAGCAAATATAAAGAAAAGAGGCAACCGTTACGAAAAAACAATATCAAAAGACTACATTAAAAAGCTGAATGATGCGTACAATGAATTCTTTTTCAGATATACTGATACTTCACTTCTTGTTATTAATTCATCGGAAATTGATTTTGTAGAAAATGAAGATGACCTTGAAGATCTTATTACTCAGATATTAAATCCGCCGGCAGGGATGAAATATTATATACCAAAAAAAGGTTAAAAAATTATGTTTCGTTTTATTTTTACAGCATTAATTGTATATTTCGGATACCGTTATTTAAAAAATGTGTGGAAAAGAACATCTCAGCCTGCCAATGTACGGGGAAAGAAAAAAAGCAGGCCTATGGATTTTGACGATCAGAAGATTGTTGATGCCAAGTTTGAGGATATTGACGAAGAAGAGAAAGATTCCTGATGAATACTTATATCCGCATCCTGAAATATTTAAAACCCTACTGGTCCAGGCTTGCCGGTTCAATTATTTGTGTTCTTTTCTTTGTAATGTTTTCAAGCGGCTCACTTATTTCAGTTATGCCGTTTTTATCAACTATATTTACAAATGGGGCGGAACAGGCATCTGTACAATCGCCAGTTGCCAATATAAGCTCAGTACCGGAGTCAGTTGTTCCGAATGCAGGGATAAAAAAAGAAGCCATAAAAAAGAAGTTATATACCTTTTTTCTCGGCAAAGACTGGAAACAAAACAGATTAAATGCGCTTCACAGAATTTGTGTTCTGCTGGTTTTTGTTATTTTGCTGAAAAGCCTTTTCGGTTATCTTCAGGCTTATCTGATGGCGTATGTTGAGCAGGGTGTAATAAGAGACATACGTAATGATATTTATCGCCATATCCACAGATTATCATTGAGCTATTTTGACAGAACACGTACAGGCCAGATGATTTCCCGTATAACAAATGATGTTAATCTTGTAAACGGAGGGCTTTCTGCAAGTTTTTTCACATTAATTAAAAATCCCCTTTTAATAATTACTTCCCTATCAATAGCATTTATCATCTCATGGAAATTGACAATTGCGTCTTTTGTTGTTCTGCCTGTGAGCCTGATTATTATAGGCTGGCTCGGACTAAAATTGAGAAAAGACAGCCGTATTTCACAGCAGAAAATGGCTGATGTTACATCAGTTCTTCAGGAGACAATAGCAGGAGCAAGAATTGTTAAGGCTTTTGGTATGGAGGATTTTGAGATAAAGAAATTTGCAAAAGAGACAAACCGGTATTTCAGAACGCTTCTGCGCCTTACACGAATAAGGAATCTGGCTTCTCCCATCACTGAATTTCTCGGCACTATGGTAGGAGTAGGAATTCTCTGGTACGGCGGCCAGCAGGTACTTGGAGGTGTTCATGGAAGTTCCGGCCTCAGCCCTGCTGAGTTTATAACTTTTCTCATGGTAATTTTTTCCATAATGCAGCCTGTAAAAGAGATGTCAAGCGTAAATAACAGAATCCAGGAGGCGCTTGCAGCAGGAGAGAGGATTTTTTCCCTTTTGGATACTGAGCCGGATATAAAAGAAGTTGATAATCCTGTTTCATGTCCGGATTTCAAAGATTCTATTATATATGACAATGTGAGATTTGCATATAACAGGAAGAGGGATCTAATACTTGACTCTGTGTCTTTAACTGTGAAGAAGGGAGAAATTTTTGCCATTGTGGGGCCGAGCGGAGCAGGAAAATCCACTCTTGTTGATCTGCTGCCGAGATTTTATGACCCGCAAAAAGGGAGAATCCTGATTGATGGTACTGATATCTCCTATATGAAAGTGAGAGATTTAAGACAGCTTATGGGAATTGTCACACAGGAAACGATTTTGTTTAATGATACTGTCCGGAACAATATTGCTTATGGAATGGAAGATACGGACATGTCCAAAGTTGTCGAAGCTGCAAAAATTGCAAATGCCCACAGATTCATAGAGAAGATGGAAAACGGCTATGATACTGTAATCGGTGAAAGGGGAGTCAAGCTTTCCGGAGGGGAGAAGCAGAGGCTTGCAATAGCAAGGGCGGTTCTGAAAAATCCGCCGATACTGATACTTGACGAAGCTACATCTTCTCTTGATACTGAATCCGAACTACTTGTTCAGGAAGCTCTTGACAGGCTTATGAAGAACAGGACATCCCTTGTTATTGCGCACAGGCTGTCAACAGTGCAGCATGCAGATACAATAATCGTTCTGGACAAGGGGAAGATAGTGGAAAAGGGAAGCCATAAAACACTTCTGCATAAAGAGGGGCTGTACAAACGTCTGTACAATATGCAGTTCAGAGACAATGCCAAAGTGAATAAAGTTTAGAGGGATTGCTAATGTCAAAAATAGTAATTCAGACAGATAAAGCACCTGCTGCAATCGGGCCTTACAGCCAGGCAGTTAAGATAAAATCCTCAGGCTTTCTTTTTACTGCAGGCCAAATACCGATTGACCCTGAAACAGGCAAAATTTCAGGCTATACAATCAAAGAACAGACTCGTCAGGCTCTTCTGAATCTTAAGAATGTGGTTGAAGCCGGAGGCTCGTGCCTTGAGAATGTTATAAAAACCACAGTCTTTTTAAAAGACATGAAGGATTTTTCTGAGATGAACGAGGTTTACCGGGAATATTTTAAAGAGTATCCCCCTGCACGTTCTGCAATTGAGGCTTCAAGACTGCCGAAAGATGTTCTTGTTGAAGTTGAATGTGTGGCTGCTGTAAATGAGTAAATCATGATAAGAAGAATTGTAATTGTTTTTTTAGTTTCATTATTTTTCAGTACATATGCATTTTCTCAAAAGGCTGATACAAGCAGGTCTGTAAATCTGTATGTTAAACCGCACAGTACGGTAAAATCGGTTTTGCTTTCCGCTGTTATACCGGGAGCAGGGCAGATTTATAACGGGCAGAAAATAAAAAGTATTATTGCTGTAGGAGGAATTGCAGCATTGAGTTATGCTGCAAATATTCAGAACAAAAGAGCCCTTGATTCGGAATCAGATATTGAGAGAGAATATTATAAAGGTGACAGAGACAGATTTATTATTTATGCTGTACTGTTCTATTTTCTGAATATCATAGATGCCTATGTTGACGCAGAGCTGAGAGATTTTGATACAGGCCCTGATTTATCTATGATCTCCGGAAGAAATCAATTTGTAGGAGTGCAATTTAACTGGTCATTTTAAGCTTATGAGGTTGGCGATGGATAGAAAAGAGGCATTGGAGCTTGTCAAAAAATATGTTTCAAATAAAAACCTTATCAAACACATGCTTGCAGTTGAAGCAGTTATGAAATTTCTTGCACAGAAATTTAAAGAGGACGAAGACATGTGGGCATTGGCAGGCCTTCTGCACGATTTGGATTATGATCAAACTGCTAATGATTTTAAAAATCACGGGAAAATTACAGCAGAGATACTTAAGGATACTGATGTTCCCGAGGAGGTAATTTATGCAATAAAAAGCCATCCCGGGCATTTCCCTAGAAAGAGCTTGATGGATAAGGCTCTGTACGCAGCTGATCCGATTACAGGCCTTATTGTTGCAGCTACACTTATGCATCCGACAAAAAAAATAGAGAATGTAGATGCGGACTTTATTAAAAGGCGGTTTAAAGAGAAGAGGTTCGCTGCCGGAGCGGACAGAGATCAGATCAGAAGCTGTGAAGAG
>JAGGVB010000057.1 GCA_021158245.1 bacterium
ACAATATATTTTCCGTCAGGGGATACTGCAATGCCTCTTAAGGTTCTGTCAGTTAACAGTTTTTTTATTCTGCCTGATTTCAGATCAACTTTAAACAGAGGAACGTCTCCCTTTTGGTTTGCTGTAAAATAGATTGATTTTGAATCGGGAGACCAGACAAATTCGTTTATCCATGAATCCACACTTTCCGTCAGGGTTCTGATTTTTCCTGTGTTTCTGTTGTAAACAGCAAGCCTTATCTTGTCAGATTCATATCCCGGAATTGTCTGTTTTAAAAATGCAATATACTTTCCGTCCGGTGAATATACGGGAGAGCCGTCAAAAGCTCTGTTCTGCTCCGAAATGTTTTTTATGTAACCGTGTTCCGAAGAACATACCCACAGGTCTCCGTTAGTAGATGACCATGGATCAGGATCGTGGTTTGAGACAACACAGAGTTCTTTCCCGTCAGAGGATACTGCATATCCACTACCACCCAGAGAGAATCTCGGCGCATTGTAATCTCCGGGAGTAAGGTCTTTAATGTCTCCGGATTTTACGTCAAGAATAAATGTATGAGTTCTTTTTCCGTCAGCCCATGCTGTCCAGTGTCTGTACAGAAGTTTATCTGCCATGTGAGCCTGAAGGGGGCCGCTTCCCATAGAGTCGCTCTCTTTTTTATTTTTCTCAAAATCAGCTCCGTATTCGGGAAACACATCAGCAGAGAAAACAATATGATTATTATCAGCCCAGATCGGATCTGAAATACCTATTGGGAAATCAGTGATTTTTTCCGGTTCTCCGCCGTTGACAGGCATAAGCCAAATCTGCAGGCCTTTTCCCCTTGAAGATAGGAACATAAAGCTTTTTCCGTCAGGTGACCATCTAGGGTGAAAATCCGCTGCTTTGTTCCGGGTCATTTGAACAATTTCATTATTTGTAAGATCCATTAAAAATATATCGGAATTACTTTGGCCTTTTTTCAGATTGTATTTTGCAACTGTAAATAGAAGTTTTCTGCTGTCCGGAGAAACCTGCGCATCTCCCACAGATTTAATCTTGTAAAGATCCTCAATTGTGAATGCGCGTTTTTGTGCCAGCGCCTGGAAATTAAAGATTAGTAAGATTGACGCTGCTAATAGTAATAGTTTTCTTTTTAACATTTTCCCCTCATTTTAATATTTTCTCATGTTTGATGCTGCAGTAATTTGACACAAAATTGAATACACTTCAGGCAGAATCTAAAAAATTGTAGTTTTTGCAGGAATTCTCCTTTTTTCACCATTTATTATACCCAATTCTGTATTTTCATAATGATCTTCTTTTTTAATTAAAATAATATGGATTTATACAATATGCAAGATTTTTATAGAATTAATTTTGTTGTAATTTAAAAAACATTGACTTTCCAAAAATTAATAATTATACTGATTTAGTAGTTGACTTTAAACATTCCATGAATTAAAACTTTTTATCATAAGTAGTTATAATCTCTATTGAATTAGTTGAAGAAGCCGTCTGGTTAAGTTCTATCACTATTTTGCATGATAATAATGTCTTTCTTAAATAACTATTTGGAGGGGAGTACTATGAAGAATTGTACAACTTTAGCTGTATGCAGGATTGTTATTTTTGTTATAATTTTTATTTTTACTTCTGTTCTATCAGCAGACACATTTATTGTTACAAGCACATCTGAAAATGGTGCAGGTTCATTACGTGAAGCTATCAATAATTCAGATAGTCATACTGGAGCAGACACGATAATTTTTAACATTCCTGCTACAGATGCTGGGTATGATCCCTTAAAGGGTGTTTGGACAATTCAAGTTCAGACACGGTTACCTGCAATTAATGATGACAGTACTTTTATTGACGGTTCTTCACAAGCTATTTTTATTGGTGAGGATAGTAATCCTTTTGGGCCTGAAATAGTTATTAATGGACTCCATGCTGGTTCTTTTGAAGGCCTTGGAATTAACAGCAACTATAATATTGTAGGCTCATTAACGATTAATGGTTTTAGTGCAGGGGGCATAGGTATTTATGGAGATAACAACAAAGTTTACGGGTGTTTTATCGGCCCCGATTACAGCGGAGGGGGCCGTGTATCTGGCCAGGGTTATGGGATTTTTATCAGTATGGGTGCAGCAGATAATATTATCGGAGGCACAGAAGAGGGAGAGAGGAATATAATAAGCGGGAATAAATATTCTGGTTTGGTAATAAGAGGTAGTGCTCATGATAACCATGTATCCGGGAATTATATAGGCATAACAAGTACAGGAACAGATACTCTTGGTAATTTAAATTATGGAATTGAATTGTCTTTTGAAGCCAGGGAAAACATTATAGGGCCTGGTAATGTTATTTCCGGCAATTATAACCATGGAATTGAAATAGTCGAGGTTGGAACTGACAGTAATTATGTAATTGGCAATTATATAGGAACAAATGCAGCAGGAACGTCTTTCCTGCCTAATAAGGCAAATGGTGTGATGATAGACCTTAATGCACAGTACAATTTTATCGGTGGATTAGCTGAAGAGCAGCGGAATGTTATTTCAGGTAATGGCTTTGAAGGAGTTCAAATCTATGGAGAAGGTACCAGTTACAATGTTGTTGCAGGAAATTACATAGGGCTCTCTGCAGCAGGGGACAGCCTTGGTAATAATATAAATGGTGTAAGTATTATTTATTATGCTTCACATAATGTCATTGGCCCTGGAAACGTTATTTCTTCAAATAAATCTAACGGGATTGCTCTAAGCTATAATTATCCCAGTAGAAATATTATTAAAGGTAACCTGGTAGGCACAGACCCTCTCGGTATTGAAAGCAGAGGGAATAAATATTCCGGTATATCTATTTCTTCCGGAAAAGGTAATATAATCGGGGGCACTCTTACTGAGGATAGAAATGTAATATCCGGAAATGAAGGATCAGGTATAAGAATTTATTCTTCTTCTAATCAATCGGATTCGACTGAAGTAATTGGGAATTACATTGGGACTGATATTTCAGGTACAGGAAATTTAGACAACAAATATTACGGTATAAGTATAACCGGAACCCTTCAAAATATTACATGCAGTTTAAATGTCGTTTCAGGCAATGAACTTTCAGGTCTGTACATGTCCGGTTCAATAAGTAATTCTATAATTTCAAATAATAAAATTGGAGTGGATGTAACTGGTACGGGTGAATTGGGCAATAAGCAATATGGTATTCAATTATTCAGCGATTGTTCAAATAATGAAATTGGGCCGGGGAATGTAGTGGCATATAATAAATATAACGGCATTTATATTTATGGAAACAGCATACAGAACAGAATTACAGAAAACAGTATTTTTAGTAATGGATGGAAAGGGATAGATAATTCAGATGGAGGGAATAATGAGCTGACATCTCCTGTAATTACAGAATTTGGTTCAGTAATTGGAACTGCACCTTCAAATTCAGTAGTTGAAATTTTTTCAGGCGTTGATAAACAAGGCGGCCAGAATTTTAAAGGCTCTGTGCAGGCGGACGATATAGGACATTTTATCTGGGAAGGTACTGTCGCAGGCCCGTGGATTACAGCCACCGCAACTGACGCGGATGGCAATACATCTGAGTTTTCAGCAGCTAAGCTCTATGGAAACATTGTTGTCACAACTACAGCAGATACAGGAGAAGGTTCTTTAAGAAATGCAATTGAACTTGCAAACAGCAGTGCAGGCCCTGATACGATTATTTTTAAAATTCCTGATACAGATCCCGGATTTAACGGAACTGTGTGGGTAATATCTC